>NZ_JACJPU010000027.1:0-72979 GCF_014696235.1 Sphaerospermopsis sp. FACHB-1194
AGACGCGAGCTTATCTTCAGGCGATAAATCTTTCACCTTCCGGCACATCCGGTATTAGCAGTCGTTTCCAACTGTTGTCCCCGACCTGAAGCCAAATTCTCACGCGTTACTCACCCGTCCGCCACTAGATCCTAAGATCCCGTTCGACTTGCATGTGTTAAGCATACCGCCAGCGTTCATCCTGAGCCAGGATCAAACTCTCCGTTTTGTTAAGTTTGTTTAGCTCTTTTATTTTTGTTTTACTTCCGAATTCCTTTTTTATCGCCAGAATTCGTTAGTTAAATTTCTTTGACGAGGAATGGTCGTCTTTTTTCTTTCAAAGTATTATTTTGTCTCGGTTCAGTGGTGGGCTTCGTTTGCCTCACCTCATTTAATATAGCTGACCTCTCTGGGAATGTCAACTACTTTTTCAAAAATTTTTTAGACTTTTTGGGGAATGGGTTGAAAGCTTTACTGGAACAGGGTTTGGTGCTGTTGGGACTACCATTATTTGTGCAGAGGGGAGGAGAAAGGGTTGGATTTTGTGATCTATTTGAGTTTTTGAAGTGGTGAGGTTAATTTGCTGATGTGGTCAAATTTGCCAAAATATATCTGTAAGCTAGGATCAGTGGGCATTCAGGATGGTCTTTTGGGGTTCAGGATGGAAGGTCTGCTGGTTATATATCAAATAAATAGGAAGGATGTATGGATAGCAATAACTGGTTGGAACAGTTAATGATGTTAGGCTTAGGAACTACATCTTTGGTTGCTGATAAGCTTAAACAGGTAGGTGATGAATTGGTGAAGGATGGGAAGTTGAATCCTGAGCAAGCTAAGGTGGTGATGGATGATATTGTGCAGCAGTTGAAGTCGGAGCAGGGTAATTGGGAAGTGCAGATGCAACGGCAGATGCGGAATATGATGCAAGATTTGGGGGTTGCTCGTCAGTCTGAGGTGGATGAACTGCGGGGAAGAATTGATCGTTTGGAGCGTCAGGTGCGGGATTTGGAAAATAAGCTGTGGCGTTAGAGTGCGGATTGTGTTTTAAACTGGTTTCTGTCCTGTTGGTAATCTGTTTACCAAGCTACCTATATAGGGAGGGCTGATTTTGAAAGGAATTTTTTTGAGCGTGGTATTCATGCTGGTGTGTGTTGTGGCTTTGGTATTAGCACAAATGGGTGGTAATCAGGATACTGCTGTTGCTGCTAAGTTAAGTCACAATCCACCAGTTTCCACTGCTGTAATTGAAGAAAAAACTACTCTAGTAGCGAGCAATATTATGTCTGATGCGAATGTCGTAACTACTTCCTCTGGACTACAGTATATTGAATTAGCAAAGGGGGATGGTGAAGCTACTCCTCAAAAGGGACAAACGGTTGTAGTTCACTATACTGGTACTTTGGAAAATGGGAAGAAGTTTGATAGTTCACGCGATCGCGGTCAACCTTTTAGTTTTAAAATTGGTATAGGACAAGTCATTAAAGGTTGGGATGAAGGTCTGAGTACAATGAAGGTGGGCGATCGCCGTCAGTTGATTATCCCTTCTGAGTTGGGTTATGGTGCGCGTGGTGCTGGTGGTGTGATTCCTCCTAATGCTACTTTGATTTTTGATGTGGAATTGTTGGATATTAAATAAAATTTGGTGATGGGTAATGGGTAATGGGTAATGGGTAAACCAATTACCGATTATCAATTACCTGTTATTATTAATAATTGTTTGGTCTAGCTAGGTTTTTGAATTTTGTAAATTGAGGATCAAATAATAGTTTTACTGTTCCTGTTGGTCCGTTACGGTGTTTGGCTATGATGACTTCTGCTATTCCGCGATCTGGTGTGTCTGGTGAGTAATATTCGTCGCGGTAAAGCATGATGACTAAATCTGCATCTTGTTCGATGGAGTTATGAACAATGATGTTATTGGCGACAAAGTTATGTAAATTGGGAACTGTTAAGTCAAATACTTCTTCTTCTCTATCTGGTATGATTGCGACAATTTTATCCCAATCAGTCATGGTTTGTTTACCCGAAATAGATAGATGTCTTGGTAAACATATATGTTGTTTAGGACTTAACTCATCTAGTTTTTTCCAACCATGAATTGTGAGGAATTTGTGATTAGCAGTTGCTCTAATTTTTCTTCCTAGTCGAGTTTTTAAGGTAAATACAGGTTTGATACCTGTAGAAAAAGCGTTACTCACAATAGCTTTTTCTAGCTTCATTGTTTTTTCATTCAATGCCCAAACTGCAAAACCAGATTTACCTACTAATTCTTTAATTGGTACTTGTAATCCAGTATCTGCTAAAGTGATTAAGCTATCACCTGTTAAACAACCAGATTCTCTTAAATCTGACAACATCGGGCGTTTATTAGTCCTTGCTTCTACTCCCCGACTTAACTGTGATAGGGCAATTACTGGTACTGATAATTCCCTTGCTAAACCTTTTAAAGAACGGGTAATTTTTGATAGTTCTTGTACGCGATTATCTCCTGCGCCTTCCATTAATTGTAGATAATCTATTATTATTAATCCTAGTTCTGTGTTCTGTTGTGCTTGGAGTTTTCGCGCTTGACTCCGCATTTGTGTAACTGTAATATTGGGAGTGTCGTCAATAAAAACGGGCATTTCTGAAAGCATACCAATTGCACGACCTAAAGAGTCCCATTGGGTTTGGCTAATACGTCCACTTCGTAAATAACCGCTTTCAATTTGGGCTTCACTGGCTAATAGTCTTTGTACTAGCTGTTCTTTTGACATTTCTAAGCTGAATACTGCGACTGGTAATTTATAACCTGCGGCGATGTTGTGAGCTAAGTTCAAGCAAAATGCTGTTTTTCCCATTGATGGTCTGCCAGCGACGATGATTAAATCAGAACGCTGAAAACCGCTAGTCATGGCATCTAAATCATAAAAACCGCAGGGAATACCAGGTAAAGCAATGCCTTCATGTCTTTTTTCAACGTCTTGGAAGGCGTTAATTAATGTATCTGCTATGTGAACTAAACCTGATTCTGGTTTTTCTTGAGTAATACTAAATACTTTCTGTTCTGCTTGATCTAAAACTATGGGTAATTCTGTTTGTGTCTCGAAACCTAGTTGTACAATTTCGTTACCTGCTTTGATTAATTGCCGTCGCAGGTATTTTTCCATGACTAATTCTGCTAGGGCATCTATGTTAACTGCTGAAACTGTACGATCTACTAGGGTGGCTAATTTATTTCTGCCACCAATGCGGGTTAGTTTATCGTTGTCTGTTAACCAACTGGTGAGGGAAAGTAAGTCTGTGGGTTTACTTTGGGCGTGAAGAGTGAGGGCGGCTTGATAGATTTCTCTATGGGCGTTAATATAAAAGGCTTCGGGAACAAGGCGATCGCGTACTCTTCCTATAGCTTCTGGATCTAGGAGAATACCCCCCAAAATCGCTTCTTCTGCTTCGATGTTTTGGGGTGGGAGACGATCGCTGCCATCACCTTGAAAACTTAGTTCTTCAGCCATAAGCAATTTAGGATTTATCAGCAGGATTTAAATATTAGCTTCAAGCTTAACTTGGTAGTTTGCAGGTAAAAGGCAAAAGGCAAAAGGCAATACTTAATTTTCTTCATTACCCTATAACCTTCTTACCTGTCACCTGTCACCTGTCACCTGTCACCTATCTTAGCTGGCAACAACTTCGATATCAATTTGGGCTGTTACTTCAGAGTGCAGCTTGATTTCGGCTTTGTATGTACCCAGGTGGTTGATATCAGGAATGGTGATACCACGTTTGTCAATTTCTTGACTGGTAGCTGCTTTAATTGCATCTGCTACATCTTGGGTGGTGACAGTACCGAAGATGGCTTCGTTTTCGCCTACTTGCTTGGCAATTGTTAATTTAGCAACTTTTTCTAGGGCTGCTTTTTGCTCTTGTGCTTGTTGTTTAAGTTCTAGTTGACGTTGACGTTCTTGTTCACGACGGCGTTCTACTTGTCTTAAAATACCGGGGGTAACTTGAGTAGCTAGACTCTGGGGAATGAGATAATTACGAGCATAGCCGGGAGCTACATCCACTAAGTCGCCGGATTTTCCCAGCTTGCTCACATCTTTTGTTAATACTAACTGCACTCGTTTGGCCATTGTTTTTCTTTTTTCCTGTAAAATCTCGTTAAATTGGGTGTCAGCAGGATAGGTTACAAAAGTGTAGCTTGACGAGAAGCGACTTTGTTTATATCCCAAAGACTAGATATTTTAACGAATTATGGGGGGCGATCGCAACACTCAATCCCCAAAAACTTTGCCCAATATTTGCTCAATATATTTGAGGACTTACGTAAGATTGGACTAAAAATCTGATTATTTCTGGGGGAGTAATTCATGAATTACCGCTATTTTGCTTCTGTTTTGCATCAGTCCAGATATTTTATAAGTTAGGTAAATTCTCTGTTGCTTTTTGTGTAGATATTTTGCGTTATTGATCGGCAATATTGAGAAAATAAACAATTTTTGAGTTGTGGTGACATAAAAATTACAATCACTATTATAATAGTTGCACTTATTTAACACACATTACCATGAGTTCAAAGATTAAGGATTTACAGGCAAGTTACGCTAAAACTCGCTTGCTGCTTGCGTTGTGGGATTTGGGAGCAAGTCAGCAGAAGGTAGCTAAGGGTAAATTAGGCAAGCGGGTAGTGTCTAAAGGTCAGAAGATGGCGGACTATCAGGGTATTTTAGAGGATTTGGAAGCACAGGGAGCGATCGCTGTCTCTAAAAAAGGTTCTGCTATTAGTTATACTCTCACATCACCAACTGGTTTAGAGGTGTTGGGTGCGGGTTTGCGTAGTAAAGAGTTTAAGTTTGAGGGAACTATTGTTGGTACTTGGGCTGCTAATGCACTGTTGCGGTGGATAAGTGATCTTAATGTTGTGTTAGGTGCGCCGGTTGCGTCTGGTAATGGGGTTAAGGGTGGGGTTATTGGTTCTTATGAGGAGTTTAAGACTGTAGCTTTAGATGTTTATGATAAGTTGAATTACGAATATAACCTGGATGATTTAGTGCCTATTTATCGCATTAGAAGAGAAATAAGTGAACGAGTTAGCCGCGAAAAATTCAATAAATGGCTGGTAGAAATGCAAGCTGATGATATTTTGCAACTGATGACAGGAGAAATACCAGATTTTACCCCTGATAAACGGGAAGATTCAATTTCTATACCTGGGACACAACTACGTTCTTATGCTAAACGCTTGATTTAATCAAATTATTTCTAAACTTTTTCGTTCCTGACACCTAAGAAATTATCATGACAAATACCCCTGTTTCTGCCATAGAAGCTGTTAACGCCGCTATCAATAGTCATAATCCATTTACTAACGCTGGAATTACTCAACAACAGAATATTTGGGGAAAAGGATTTCCCGATGTACCTACTTTAAATAGTCATGCTTCTAATAAAGTTTTTAAAGCCATCGAAGTTGTCAAGAAAAGTAAATCTAGTCAAGATAAAGTAACCTCAATTGCGATCACTGCACAAAAGGGAGTTGGTAAAACGCATCTCCTTAGTCGTATTCGTCATGAACTAGAAAAAGTAGGCGGCGCTTTATTCGTTTATTCAGGTGCTAGTAACTATACAGACTTAAATTTAGTGAAGTACCAATTCCAGCAAACTTTAGCAGATAGTCTCAGTAAAACTGGTAGTCAGGAAGTAATGCAGTGGCAAGAAGTAGCCGCAGCTATGGCCAATGAAGGTAAAGAAAATGCACTCAGTCCAGCAGAGTTAGTCAAAAAATTTGACCAAGCCTATAAAAGTAGTTTGACTAAAAATAAAAATCTCATGAATGCCCTGCAAAAACAGGTGATTAAAAATAAACCTGATGCAGATCCCTACATTATTCGAGCTATTTTGTGGACACTTTCAGAAACCCAAGCCCCTTTTGCAAGTAAATGGTTATCTGGAGAGGAATTAGCTCAATTAAATGCTGATGAATTGGGATTACCTAATCCTAGTAAAACTCCTCAAGATAGAGAAGCTGAAGCTCTTAAAAATATTCAGCAAATTTTAAATTTAGTGAGTTTTTATAACCCAGTAGTTATTTGTTTTGATGAAATCGATGTTTACAACAACTCTACTGAGGATGGTTTGCCCACAGAATGCGTAATTGCTAATTTAGTTAAAATTCTCCATGACACTCTGGAAAACTATGAACTTAGCCAAGGCATTGTTATTCTCACTGTAATGATGCCTGAAATATGGACTAACAAGATCAAGACAATACCAGGTGGTACACCTGACAGGATTTCTAAATTTACACAAGGTAACCCACTAAATTTAGATAGTATTAATGCTGGTTATATGGTTGAATTAGCAACTGTTTGGTTAGGAGAATATTACAGTTCAAAAAATTTAATTCCTCCCCATCCACTTTATCCATTTGAAGAAAGTCAACTTAGAGAATACGGTAAAAATAAACCTAGTGTTAGGGAAGCTTTGCGATGGTGTGCAGATAATTTTAAGGTTGAAGAAGAAATACTTCCTAGTGATCCTTTGGAAAGGTTTGAACTAGCCTTTACAAGAGAAAGTGAAGCAAGATTTGAAGAATATATAGAGGATGCTGCTCTTATTGCTGAAGCTCTTTATTTTGGCTTTAGCACTTTAAAAGGACAAACATTAGAAGGAGTAATAATTGAAGAAATTACCAAAGATATTTTACCTAAATCCAAGAATAACAATTTTATAAAATTCAAAATTATCGGTAATGAAAATGGTAAAGAAGTAAAAATTGGTGTAGCAGTTGTCCAAGATTCTCAATTTACATTAAATGCAGCTTTAAGACGGTTAAATGACTATCATACTTTTGATTTAACACGTGGTTGTTTAGTGCGTTCTAAATCCAAAATAAAACAAATGCAAAAAAAATCAGCAACATATAGGTTGTTTGATGAATTGATTTTACAAAAGGGGGGAGAAAATGTAGATTTAATCGAAGAACAAATACGCCCATTGATAGCGATTTTCAATCTTTATCAAAAACAACAAAATTATCAATTAACAGAAGAACAGATTTTTGATATTATCTCTAAGCATAATATTACTTTTGATAATCTCTTATTGAGAGAAATATTAAGTGATCCATCGGGTAATATGCCTGATGTTGATGATGAAGATATTATAGACGAATTTCTTACTTCTTCAAATATGAATGAAACAGAAGATGCTGATGATTTAAGTGATTTATTTGGTTAATTAATTATGAATAAATCAATTTCAATTTATAACGCCTTGTGTTTACCTGCTCCTGATGTTGAAGCTTTAATACAAGGGCAAATTATTACTGCTTTACCTCAGAAATTACTAAATTTGGGGCAAATATTCGCCCTTTATCCTGTTGATATTTCTACAATAGGAATAGATAAATATTACAGTTCAAGTTTTTTAGCTACTACTCAAAGTGTTAACAATCAAGTTAATTATGAGGAAGTTACAATTAAATCCTGGGCTAGATGTGAATTTTTAGAAATTCCAGATAAATCTAAACAACTAGATATTTTATCTCAATTAACCATCTGGAAACCAGAAAGATTTGAAAAAATATTACAAAACCGTCCGCATTTTTTTCTGGCCTATTTAAGAGTTTATCATTTAGATAAACCTTATGAAATTCCAGCTATTCCCAATATTCAAGAAAAACTAGGAAAATTTGCACCCTTACCTAATAACATTTCTGTATCTGAAGCTAAACCCGTATTAAGTGATCATGTATTTAATCAGCGTAAACAACAACTAGAAAACCGCCAACCTCCCCTACATCCTGAACTAGAAGAATTACAAATTTTATTATTAGCTATCGCTAATAATAACCTAGTAGCACAACAATTAGAACAGGAAATTAGAGTATTTTTAGGATGGAGTAGCAAACAAACGACAAATACACTAAAATCTGATTTAGCTTGGATCAAAACCATAGCAACTTTAGGAGATAGAAGTATAGAATTTGAAGAGAAAAAAACTAACTATCAAGCGGGTACAGATTTTGAAAATATCTCCCGTAAAAGTTTAGAATTTTTAGGATTTAAAGTAGAAGAATCTTGTAAAGGAGGTGCGGGAGGTTTAGATTTATATTGTTCTCAACCTTATCCTTTAGTGTGCGAATGTAAAGCAGGTAGAAGCATTCCAGATCGTGCAGTGGAAGAATTAGATAGAATTGGTAAAAGACATCTGCAAGAAAATTATCTGCAAGCATTACGTTTAATTATTGGACCGGGTGAACCTACCAAACAACTAAAAGAGTCTTTAATTAAATCTGCAAAACTATCAAAAACCAGTGTGATTAAAGCTATGACATTACAAAAATTAGTAGAACTAAAAGCCAAATATCCAGGTGCTATAGATTTGATGGAATTAAAAAAATATTTAGAACCGGGGCAAATAGATGATAAGATTAACGAATATATAGAGAAAGTAGAACAAGAAATAAAATTGCGATCGCACATTATCCAACTCGTCAAAAATTATCTACAAAATGCAGGAATAGAATCTACAGGAGTTGATACTTTACATGGTGCATATTTCGGATCACATCCACCACAACCATTAAAACCTGAAGAAATGCACGAAATATTAATAGAACTTTCATCACCCCTAACCGGTTACTTAGGAAGAGAAAAAGGAAATGACTGGAAAAACGATAAATTCTACTACCTACGCGATTTAGCAATATAAAAATAACTCTTCTTTCTTCTTCTTTTATCTTCACGCTCTTGGTGTCTTAGTGGTTCGTTTCCTCAACCTATGCCAAAGTTAAAACACCTGCTGAAAAATTCACCACCAAAGGTAAAAACTCCAACCACTCTGAACCCAACAAAATCTCCGTCAACTCATCACCAGCATAAACAGGAATTTCATACTCTTGGTTATCAAACATCACCTTACCTAAATATCTTTTAAAATTAATTTCACCCTGAGCAGTTCGCAAAATTTCTTTATCTATATACTCCCATTGGAGACTATCTAAATCTTGCGTATTAATAGCCATAAACCCTGTAAAACCTGTATCGAACAAAGCATCCACAGGTAAATTTAAACCATCATTAGTAATTAATTCAATCTCAAAAAATAACTGCTTCCTCTCACCAAAATACCCTCGTATCATATTCTCCCAACTGCTCCCGATTCATTCAAGCAAAAAACACAGTGATCTGTATTGGTGAACTTTTCCCGTGCTTTTTTATGTGCAACTTCTTTATCTTGATCAATCACATAATCACCACTATTTAGCTCAATGGCAATATACCAACCATAATGATCTTTGATCAACTCAGGACGTAATTTTTCAAAAATAGCTCTATAAAGTTGATGTTCTGCTTCATTCTCAGCTTTACGTCTAGCTAATTCTTCCGGTGAGAAAGTCAATTCTGGAAAAATTCTTCCTCTTCTTCTGGGTGGTTTTGGTGTTAGTTGAGTCATAATGTTAAACTCCGATTTTTAATTATTTTAATTGTATCAAAAATTATCCCAAAGTCAAAACATCTGCTGAAAAATTCACCATTAAAGGTAAAAACTCCAACCACCGCGAACCTAATAAAATCTCTGTTAACTCATCACCAGCATAAACAGGAATTTCATACTCTTGATTATCCAAAATCACCTTACCTAAATAAAGATCAAAAGCTTTTTGTCCTTGCGCTGTTATCAATTCTTGTTCACGCAGAAATTGCCAATTCAAAGCTTCTAAATCTTGTTTATTAATAGCAAGAAAGCCTGTAAAACCAGTATCAAACATAGCATCTACAGGCAGATTGAAACCATCAGTAGTGATTAATTCAATTTCAAAAAATAATTGACCTCCATCACCAAAATAACCCTGTATCATATTCTGCCAACTGCCCCAATTTCATTTAACCTAAACATACAATGTACAGCATGAGGGTGTTTATCCCGTGCTTGTTGACTGGCAACTTCTATGTCTTGATCAATGAAATAATCACCGCTATCTGGTTCTACGGCAATATACCAGTTATAATGTTCTTTCATTAATTCTGGACGGACACGCTCAAAAATTGCCCGACAGCGTTTATGAAATGCTTCTTTTTCTGCTTTACGTTTTGCTAACTCTTCAGAGGATAAAGTCAGTTCTGGAAAAATTCTACCTCTTCTTCTTAGTTGTTTGGGTGTTAGTTGAGTCATGGTTTTAAACTCCTATTTTTAATTATTTTAATTGTAGCAAAAAATCACCCTAAAGTTAAAACACCTGCTGGAAAATTCACCATTAAAGGTAAAAACTCCAACCACCGTGAACCTAATAAAATCTCCGTTAATTGATCTCCAGCATAAACAGGTATTTCATACTCTTGATTATCCAAAATCACCTTACCGGAATAAATATCAAATACTTTTATTCCTTGTGCAGTTCGCATTCTTTGTTCACTAATAAATTGCCAATTCAAAGCATCTAAATCTTGTTTATTAATAGCAATAAAGCCTGTGAAACCCGTATCTAACAAAGCATCAACAGGCAAGTTTAAGCCATCATTTGTAATTAATTCAATCTCAAAAAATAACTGCCCCTCATCACCAAGATAACCCTGTATCATATTCTACCAGTTACCCCAGTTTCATTAATGCGAAATAGAAAATGTATCACATTAGGATGTTGCTCCCGTGCTTTTTTACTAGCAATTTCCATATCCTGATCAATGAAATAATGACCGCTATCTGGTTCTACAGCAATATACCAGTTATAATGTTCTTTCATTAATTCTGGACGGACACGCTCAAAAATTGCCCAACAACGCTGATGAAAGGCTTCTCTTTCTGCTTCACGTTTTGCTAACTCTTCAGGGGATAAAGTCAGTTCTGGAAAAATTCTGCCTCTTCTTCTTGGTGGTTTGGGTGTTAGTTGTGTCATGGTTTTAAACTCTAATTTTCACTATTATTATGGTATCAAAAACTGAGTTTGATGTCAAAATGTTAACTTATGTTTTGATTACAGTTCAAATACAACCAGTTGAAATTTTTACATCTTATAATTAAGGCAAGATTAAACAACAGGGAATCTCTACCAAATTTAACTTCAATAAAAGCGAAAATTGGGAGTGAGAATAATGAGACACATACTCAGGAACTTTTGGCAAGAGGATGATTATATAACTTGGTTAGACAAGATTCAAAATAGCCCAGCAATTAATATTTTACAATGGGATAATGTGCAGAATTTTCTAAACTTATCAAGTTCTAGAGAAATTCTCATCAAACAAATAACTAAAACTATCAGCCTAAAACAGTTCATAGCGATAGTCAAAGAATATGGCTATAGTTTTACAGAACAAGAATTAGCTTGGGTAATGATTAATCAAGAAATAATTTGGGGCTTTTTAGCCATTGCGGAAAAATATCCAGATTTGAAAGATAAGTTGCTATCAACAACTACACCACAAAATTTTCTGGAAATTGCCAGACAACACAATTATATATTTCCCATAGAAGCCTTTATCTGGATTTTAATTGATATTAAATCATCCTCCAGAGTCAGAATTTCTATTGCTACGGGTGAAGCTTATGTCACACCAGTAATCAGTATGATTCCTACAGGACAATGGATATGGTTAGCGGAAGAATGGGGAATGTTAGCTCCCTTTTCCCATGTAAAAAAACCAGAGATGGGATTTTTTAAAAGTGGTGATATAGATGATGAAGAATATTTTCTTCGTCAATGTTTTTTACCTCATGGTTACTTTAATCAGCGTCTATTAAACTAAAAATCCCCGACTTCTTGAAGAAATCGAGGATTGTAAAAACAGGATATTTTAACAGGAGAATTGATTGTATTTAACCCAAAGAAACTGTTAAAGTTCCTGGTTTGCTTAAATCACCTGTTAACACCACACCGCGATTATTAGCATGAAGATGACGCAGAATTTTGTAAATTGCTTCAACTTGTTCAGCAGCACCAGCTTTATCAGCTATTTCGGTAATAGAAAGGGCTTTCTTTTCTGTTTGCAATACTTTGATTACTTTTTGTTGTAAATCGAGAATTGCAGCGGCAGCTTTTTTACCAGCTTCTACACCAGGTTGGTGATAAGCGTTAATATTAACTAAGCTGGCATAAAATCCTACAGCCCGTTCATATAATGCAATTAACGCTCCCACTGTGCGAGCATTAACTTGAGGAATTGTCACTGTAATAGAATCGCGGTTATTCTCATACAATGCTTGACGAGTTCCTAATAAGAAACCTGATAAATAATCACCAGATGTGACACCAGGATCAATTTCAGGAGATGCACCTTGACGATCTTCTAAAACTTCAATTAAAGTTGCAAAGAAATTGGGTACACCTTCCCGCAATTGTTGTACATAGGCGTGTTGGTCTGTTGAACCTTTGTTACCATAAACGGCAATACCTTGATATACAGTTTTACCGTCTAAATCTTGTTCTTTACCCAAAGATTCCATTACCAATTGTTGTAAATAACGGCTAAATAATAACAAGCTGTCTTTGTAAGGTAAGACAACCATATCTTTTTCGCCTTTACCGTTACCGGAGAAATACCAAGATAATGCTAATAATGCTGCTGGGTTATTTTTAATATTAGCAACACGGGTGGCATCATCCATTTCTTTTGCACCATCTAACATGGCACGGATATCAATACCCTGTAATGCTGCGGGTAATAATCCTACGGAAGACATTTCTGAAGTACGCCCACCTACCCAGTCATACATGGGGACAGTTGTTAACCAACCCTCAGATTGAGCCACTTTATCTAAGTTACTATCTGTGCTGGTGATGGCAACTGCATATTTAGCAAAGTCTAAATTTTTGGCAGCGTAGGCTTTTTTCACCTCGATCATGCCGTTGCGGGGTTCGGGTGTACCACCAGATTTAGAAATGACTAATACCAGGGTAGTAGCCAGTTTATCGTCGATAGAGGAGAGAACCCGATCAATACCAGCAGGATCGGTATTGTCGATAAAGTGAATGTTGAGGGGAGGAAAATCGGGTGCAAGTGCTTCAGCGACAAACTGGGGACCTAAAGCCGAACCACCAATACCGATAGAAATAATGTCAGTAAAGCGGCTTTCTTTGGGGGGATGAACTGCCCCGGTTTGTACCTGATCTGCAAAAGCTTCGATTTGTTCTAAAGTTTGAACTATTTCTTGTTTTAGTTCTGGAGAGGGTGCTAAGTCTGGGTTACGCAACCAGTAGTGTCCTACCATGCGGTTTTCATCAGGATTGGCGATCGCTCCCTTTTCCAAAGCGGCCATATCCGCAAAAGCCTTATCAAATTTCGACTGCAACGACTCCACGAAAGCGTTATCAAACCGCATCCGGCTGATATCTAGATACAGTCCTAATCCCTCGTGGTAATATAACCATTCTTGGTATCGTTGCCAAAGTGCCTTAGCATCCATCATGAGGGAATTCTCACATATACTTGATCAAACTCCAGTTTAATCTATGGTTTTGGCGATCCCTGCTCTGTCTTATACAGTTTGTAATGAGGAGGCAGGAGGCAGGGGAAGAAAGGGAGGTTAACCCAGTCACCAATCACCAATTTACACATCTGGCATTGGCACAACACGCAAAAACTTGACTATTTCACCTGTAATTTCTATCGTGGTGACTGGGGATTGGGGACTGGGTAAAAATAACTAATGACTAATTATGATTGAATATCTCATTTTTCTGGCTATTTCTACTGCTACTTTTGCTTTGTTCGCATTAGGGCTTAATTTACAGTGGGGTTTTACAGGTTTGATTAATTTTGGTCATATTGCTTTTATGACCTTGGGTGCATATACTACAGTTTTATTAAGTTTAAAAGGTGTACCTCTATTATTTTCGGCGATCGCTGGGGCAATTGTCTCCGCTTTGTTAGGTTTGGTTATTGGTTTTGCAACTCTACGCCTCCGGGAAGATTATCTGGGTATTGTTACTATTGGTACTGGGGAATTAATTCGTTTGGTGGTGAATAACCAAGATTTACCAGTAGGTGATGCTTGGATTTCTGGGGCGTTTGGTGTCCAAAGTTATGCGATTCCTCTATCAACCACACCCAATTTATTTTTCCGATTTTTGATGATTGGTGTACTTTCCTTACTTGCAATTGTTACTTTATTTTCTTTGTGGCGTTGGGTAACAACTGCTCAAAAATCTGTCACTGTTTCCATTAAAAAAGAATTTTCTTCCCGTTTGGTAGTGGGTATAATTTTAGGTTTATTGTCAGTCGCTATTTATGTTGCTGGTGTGGTGGGATTGTATAATTACAACCCTAAAGCGGGCTTAATGTTATTGGCTTTGTTAGTCTTAGCTTTTGTTTTTTGGCGCTTAGAATTTTTAGTCAAATCTCCTTGGGGTCGAGTTCTCAAAGCTATCCGTGAAGATGAAGAAGTACCCAAAGCATTAGGTAAAAATGTCTTTTCTTATAAGTTACAATCTTTGATGTTAGGCGGTGCGATCGCTGGTATTGCTGGTGCTTTCTTCGCTTGGCAACTGAGCGCCATTTATCCTGATAATTTTCAACCTCAACTCACTTTTGACGCTTGGATTATGATAATTTTAGGCGGTTCTGGTAATAATATCGGTACAATTTTAGGGGCAGTAATTTATTTCGCTTATGATGCCCTCACACGGGAATTTTTACCAAAAATTGTTCCTTTAGATGTAGAACGTATCGGTGCTTTTAGAATTATGTTTATCGGTCTAATTCTCATGGTACTGATGATTTGGCGACCTCAAGGTATTCTAGGTAAAAAAGAGGAACTTACTCTTGGTAAATAGGTGATTGGTGATTGGTGACTGGGAACGGAAGTTATTAATTTTGATTAATTTTGAAAATTGGTAATTGATCAAAAACGTTGATAATAATTAATTAAAAGTTAAGTTGAGAATAAAAACATCATGGTAAATAATATTCAATCTCCCCAAATTCCCCTATTAGCAGCTACCGGACTTTGTAAAAATTTTGGTGGTATTCAAGCGGTTCAAGATGCTAACATCGAAGTTACTCAAGGTAGTATCACTGGTTTAATTGGTCCTAATGGTGCGGGTAAAACGACTTTATTTAATTTACTGTCCAATTTCATCCACCCAGATAAAGGAAGAGTGATTTTTGATGGTGAACCGATTCACAATTTACAACCATTTCAAATTGCCCAACAAGGTTTAATTCGTACCTTCCAAGTTCCCAAAACTCTATCACGTTTATCAGTTTTAGAAAATATGCTGTTAGCAGCACAAAAACAAATTGGTGAGAATTTTTGGCAAGTGCAATTTCAACCACACATTGTCGCTAGAGAAGAAAAACAAAATAAAGAAAGGGCAATGTTTTTATTAGAATCTGTAGGATTAGAAAAAAAAGCAAATGACTATGCTGGTGGTTTGTCAGGTGGACAGCGTAAACTATTAGAAATGGGACGCGCTTTGATGACAAATCCTAAGTTAATATTATTAGATGAACCAGCAGCAGGAGTGAATCCTAGATTAATAGATGATATTTGCGATCGCATCCTCAAATGGAACAGAGAAAATGGTTTAACTTTTTTAATTATTGAACATAATATGGATGTAATTATGTCTTTGTGTGACAAAGTTTGGGTATTAGCAGAAGGACAAAATTTAGCAGTCGGTACTCCTACGGAAATTCAAAAAAATGCCAAAGTTTTAGAAGCGTATTTAGGACAATAAAATCATCAGCATTCAGTAATCAGTAATCAGCTTAAAGCTATAATTGAGATAGGTTTTGCATCAAGTCAAAAGTTTGATCACAAAAGTTTGATCACAGGAGTTGAGAATATTAGGATTATACAATTTAGCTGTGTAACAGCTTACCACTGTACTTGTAGTCAAAACGTCAAGTTTTGTTGAAAAAACATTAACCTCCGTTTTTTTATCCAGCAACATAAAGATCTAATAACTCATTTTTCATTGCCTTATGTTACATACATTTGCAAGCCGAAAAAGAAAAAGAGGATGTATGATCAACTCCGGTACATCCCTAACAGAAGCAGCGAGATTTCTCGGTGTAGATCACCACACATTGTATACAGCTTTAAGAACCGGACAAATTCCCACCGCTAGGAGAAATGGTTGTAATGTCATTACTCAAGGTGCATTAATGGACTATCAAGCGAGAATGAGACAAATTTTGTAAGTTTCTGGGAATTTGTATTATTTGATTTAATAACATCAATATCGTTCAATATCGTTCCTTTGCTCGTAAGTATTCAGCCGTCGGTGTCCATCAACTTTCAGCTTTCAACGCTAAAATACAAAGTGGAAATTTCCTCAATTAATGCTGCTAAATCTTTGTTTTTGCTGTTATAAACTGATAGCTGAATGCTTACATCTATTTTTGCCAAAAGCGAAAATTGAAACTGCCAGAAGCGCGACGATAACGACGGGTAGATATTCTTTTTCTGCCTCTGGTACTTTTCTCGTTGGGTTCTGGGATTTCTGCTTCTTCTAAAATTTCATCTGATAATTGAGTTTGAGTTGCTTCTTTACTTCTCCACCAAGCAATAATCCAACCACCACCTACAGCTGCTATTCCTCCAAATAAAATACTTATTGGTGCGGAATAACCAAGAAACACAAAGCTGAACATGAAAAATAACCAGTATTTCAGTGCTGCATCAATGCCATCATTAGAAGCTACATCTGGTATTTGGGGGTTATTTTCGTTGACGTTTGTAAACCACCCTAAAGCAACACCACCCATAATCCCCACAAATAAACTGAGAATTAATGAAGCTCCTGCAAAACTGGAAATAATAGCTAACAGAAAGCCAAATACCAGTTGAGAAAAAAAGTTTGGCGAAGAAGATAATATTTCGCTGAGAATATTTTTGTTAGATGCCATATTTTCAGAAATTCAAAATTAGGTAATTGGTAATAGGTAATTGGTAATAGGTAATGGGTAATTGGTAATTGGTAATTGGGTACTCTTCCCAGTCACCAGTCCCCAGTCACCAGTCCCCAGTCCCCAGTCCCCAGTCACCTAGCCTTCACAGATAAATTTTTCAGCAAACCCTAATTAGAAACTTAACATGAAAAAATGAGGATATGCCTCAACATATCCCCATTTTCTTGGGATTTGGATATTAAGAAATGTCTTGTAACTCAGCAGTACGCACAGAAAGCACCTGAAGTTGATTTCCTCTTTGTACTTTTACCTGCAACGCTTCACCTAAACGACTATCTTCTACAACTCTTTGCAATTGTTCAGCAGTGGTAATTGTTTGACTGTCAATTTGTAAAATCACATCACCGCGTCGCATACCCGCAGTAGCAGCAGGGGAGTTAGGTACAACTCGGATCACTAACACACCATTCACTTCTGGTATTTGAATTGCAGAGTTAGGATCAGTGTTATTTTGTCTTGCTAACTGGGGTGTTAATGTCACCATCTGTACCCCTAAATAGGGATGAGCAACTTTACCGTTTTTTTGTAATTGTGCAGCGATCGCCTTAGCTTTATCTATCGGAATAGCAAACCCGATTCCCATTGCATCTGCACGAATAGCGGTATTAATGCCAATTACTTCTCCTTCAGCATTTAACAACGGACCTCCAGAGTTACCAGGGTTAATCGCTGCGTCAGTTTGAATGAAATCTAAACGTTTATCACTAATTCCCACCTGGGCGCTAGAACGTTTTAAAGTGCTGACAATACCCAAAGTGACAGTATTATCAAATCCTAACGGATTACCGACAGCGATCGCCCAATCTCCCACCTGTACACTGCTAGAAGATCCCAAAGGTGCGATCGGTAAATCGCTACCAGCATTAATCTTAACTACTGCTAAATCAGTAACTTCATCAATGCCTTTTACCTTACCTTCATAAGTACGGCCATCTTTCAAGCGTACAGTTACTTTATCAGCTTGATCTACAACATGGGCATTAGTCAAAATTATCCCACTTTTATCCAGAATAAAACCAGAACCTAAACCCCTTAACTGTTCAGTGGGTGACATTTGGGGGAAACCATCACCAAAAAACCTTCGTAAAAACGGATCTTCCAAAATGGGATCAACAGGACGAGTAATAGTTTTTTCGGTATCAATCCTTACCACAGCAGAACCCACACGATTTACCGCCGCAGTGACAAAGCTACTGTTACCAATAGCACCAACAGCAGCAGATGGTTTTTGGGCAACCACTTGATCCGGTGCTGTTTCTGCGTGGGAAGGTAAAACTGACACACAAGAAACCGTTAACACCACTCCTAAAAAAATCGCTAAAACACGGGTACTGAGTTTACGTATAAACTGAGGTAGTTGAAAAATTTGCATAATCACAACCTAATCTAGAAGCCTAATGTTTGCTATCTATTTACAAATCTAGCTACAATTATTTTTATAGCTGGTTTACAAATCTGTGCTGATTGAAGTTTTTACCCAACTTGTGATCTAACAACTTCTGTCATCAAGTTAATGGAACATACACCAACCAAGCTATTATGGACATCTACCCTGACTCAGTACGGTTTTTCCGCCAATCTCAAATCACTCTAGGCTAGGATCTAATTAATACCAAACCCCACAGGACTCATGACAGCATCAAACCGATTAGCTGAAACATCCTTGCCTTCATCACAGCAAGCAGAACACACACACCACCACAACCACGAGCATACAAATCATAATTCAGAAACAGTCAACTCGGTTCATCCTCATGTTCATAGTGAAGAATCTTTACGGCGAATTGTTAACCGACTATCACGAATAGAAGGACACATTCGCGGTATTAAAACAATGGTGCAGCAAAACAGCCCTTGTCCCGATGTATTATTACAAATTGCGGCTGTGAGGGGTGCATTAGATAAAGTAGCGCGGATTGTTTTAGATGAGCATTTAACGGAATGTATTGCTAGAGCTTCAGAAAATGGCAATATTGATGTAGAAATTGAACAACTCAAAGCAGCTTTAGATCGGTTTTTACCATAGAGTTGATTATCTATGGTTTGGTAATTGATAATTGATAATTGATAATGGGACTTACGCACTGTACAAATTTACCATGATGTGCATGAACGAAAATCCGTTGTTTCAGGCTTTTGGCGATTAACTTCCGATCAATAGCGAACTGCTTGCAGCAGCGCTTCGCTATCGCTCAAAAATCATCAAAAAATCACGTTAAAATGCATGAAACCCATACCTCATTTTCCTGATCTCCCAAGGAGTATATTAGGGTAATTTTTTAAAGTTTCTTAGTTACAGATGCTTCTAAAACTGGTTTTTGTTGATTAGTGTTTTCATTGATGGTAGCTTTTTGATTTTGTCCTGCTAAATTTTCCCGTTGGTTAATTAAATAAATACTGATTAAAGTCAGCATAACTCCTAGCCATTGAATGGGGGTGAGAACTTCTGCAAGAAAAAGATGACCAAATATTAAAGCAAAAACTGGTGTGAGAAAGGTAAGAGAACTTAAACTCGTTAGATTTCCACTTGATGCAAAATAAAAGAATAAACCATAGGCGATCGCACTACCAAAGATAGTTGCATAACCCAAATTTAACCAATCGGACAATACCAGATTTTGCCACTGTTGGTTTTCTACAACCGCAGAAATTCCCCACAGAGGCAACCCCCCCAAAATTATATGCCATCCCGTGGCTGTTACCGGATCAGCATATCTACAGACAAAGCGAATTAATACCGTACCTACAGCCATTGATAAAGCTGCCAGTAACATTAACCATTCACCACTGTTAAATAATTGCTGCCAATTATCAGTAGTAATTTTTACCCCTGAATCGAGAAGGTGAAAAATCCATTCTTCTTGTAGGCCAATTAAACTAATACCAGTAACTCCCAATCCTAACCCTAACCATCCCCAAAGACCAATATGTTCTTGAAATAACCACAGGGACAATAAAGCTACTGCTAAAGGTTGGGAGTCAATCATTACAGAACCTAAACCCGCACTGGTTCTCACTAAACCTTCTGCTAAAAAACCTTGAAACAGGGTAGCATCAACTAAAGCAAAGATGATAATCCATAACCATGCTAACCATCCTTTGGGTTGGGGTCTACCCATGAAAGCAGCAGCGATGAGAATTAATACCCCCGCAGGTAGTAAACGTACTCCTGCCATAAATAATGGTGTGGTATGAGGTATGACTCCTTTCATTGCTACCATTGCTGTACCCCAGAGGAAAAAGGGAGCAATTAATAATAGGGAAGCTAGGGTAGATTTTGATCCTCTCAGTTGCAGTTGCATCAGTTGTATTGGATTTTTGTTAAATTAAGTGTAAATATTACTTTACCTAATTTTACAGAAACATTGGTTTTTCTGTTTATGTAACATTGTTACCGATCTTTTTTGCATTATTACTGTCACCTGTCTCCTCATCTTTTGATCTTCTCTAGCTCCTGACTACTCTGAACAATGGGAATAGTGAAATGAAACTGACTTCCCTGGTTCTTACCTTGGGACTCAGCCCAAATTTTCCCACTCCAACCGTTGACTATTTGCCTACAAATGGCTAAACCCAGTCCCGTACCTCCTGCAGTCCGTCTTAAAGCTCCCTCTTCTTGATAAAAACGATCAAATACTATTTCTAAGCGGTTGGGTTCAATTCCCCTACCAGTATCAGCTATAATCACTTCTACCTCATAATTACTATTTTGATGAGCTTTAATTGTTATTTCCCCTGATGTGGGTGTGAACTTACAAGCATTATCTATAATTTTGGCTAATACTTCCACAAGCCAATCACCATCAGCCCTAACTAAAGGTAAACTTTCGGCAATTTGTGTTTTGATGGTTGGTGGTTTTTCTGCTGTGGAGCGTGTACGTAGGCGACTAAGGGCTAAATCTACACATTCTTGTAAAGTCAAAGATTCGGGATGCCATTCCACACGCCCGCTTTCTAAGTTAGAAAGAGTGAGAAAATCCTGTACCAGTTTCCGCATTCTTTCTGAATCAGAAAGTGCTGTAGTTAGCATTACCTGTTGCAACTCTAAAGGCATATCCGGTTCACTGGCCAGACTTTCTAAACACACTTGAATGGTGGAGAGGGGGGTTCGCAGTTCATGACCGGTGATAGCAATTAAATTACTGCGGGTACGGTCAAGGGCTTCTAATTGTTTGTTTAGTTCTTCTAAATTGGCAAAAGCTTCAGCTTGAATCAAAGCTGCACCTACTTGAGTAGCGATCGCCTTAACTAAATCCAATTCTCCAGCTTGCCATTCATGGGCAGGTAAATGACAAAAATGTAACTCTACCATTCCCAGTAGTCGTCCCTGGGAAAATACAGGTTCTATCAACCACGAATGAATAGTAAACCTTTTAACAATTAAAGAAAGTGCGGTAGAACTAGTAACACGACAATCTGTAAGTGTATCAGTAATACATATACCTTCACCCAGTTGGGTAATTTCGTGAAATAAAGGATTTTGTGCCAAATTCCAGGTTTGTCCCCGTACTGAGACAACATCAGGACTTAAAAACTCATGTTCAATTATTGCTTGGTCATCAGTAGATTGAGCGCGGTAAATCAGACAACGATCAGCTTCTAGATGTTGACCTAACTCTTGAGCAGCTACTTGCAAAACTGCCTGTGGATCAAGCGATCGCCTAATTGCCATACTAATAGAATTGATCAACTTTTCTTTTCTAGCTTGAGCAGCAATAGAACGATAAGCTTTATGCAGCTTATATTGACTAGCTTGCAAATAAGTTACTAATCGCTGTACAAAAGGGTCAGTATCAATACTAAAAGCGGATTCATTAATTGATTTTGGTTGGGACTTGAGTGGTACTGAACCGATACCAAACCTCTGACGTGCCTGGTTAATTTTGCCCGCTAAATCGGGTCTATAAACTTCTATTCTTTGCAATATCAATTCTGCGGCCTTGAGACTAACTCCTCTGTCAGAAGTCCAAATTCCCTCAAATCTCCGCGCTGTGTCTATATCCAGACTAGAGGTCATTTCTGGTAACTGCTGATTTTTAGCAATTGACCTCACACTTTCTCGACATACTAAACAAGTAGCATAATTATCCGCGATTACAACTAAATGCCATTCTTTACTTAAAGCATCATCCGGTTCAAAAGCTACCTTTTCATAGTCATCCGAACTATTAGCAAACTCTGTTTCTGGTGCAGATAATACGTATATTTGGTCACTTCTCTCGGCAAGGCGTTGATAGCGATGAGCTTCTTGACGATAAAATCGCTCTCGCTGAAAACTAGCAATAATAAGCGGTTGATCCAAGGAAGTCGCCAAAACCTGATCTTCCATTGCATGGGAGAGCGCAGTTAGGGAAGCCTTGAAATACAACTGAGTCCGCAAGTAAGGTAGTGACTGTAGCAAATCACTCAGCACAGAAGTCGAAATGCTCATGAATATCTTTAAACGCCCAATCTAGACCTTTAGAAAGCACCTGTCCAGATATTAACCCAAAAACTACCTTGGTAAGTTTGATGACTGTTGACCATTGACAAAACTCAAAATTTTTTTAAATAAACATTAACTAAACATTAACTAAACATATTTATGAGTATTTTCTAGTTCTAGTATCTCTCATTGCTGATCAAAGAATAAAACCCTAGAAAATCCTCAGTTTTCAGCCTTGACTTCAGATGTAAAAGGTATAGATTTATTGGTGACTGGTGACTGGTGATTGGTGATTGGTGACTGGTGATTGGTGACTGGTGATTGGGTTATTAATCTTCCCCTGCCCCCTGCTCCCTTGCCCTGTGCTTCCCTGCCTCTTCCCCAGTCCCGCGTCCAGTATAGGGAAATTTGGCTCATGACACCGGATATGTTGATGACCCCAGAGAAAATCGTCCTCGATGGCAAAATTTTTATTCCTGCTGAACAAGTACCCATTCCAGAATGGCCTTGCGTTGTCAGTGAAAGACCACAACCCACTTTAACGGTTAAAGATGATGATTTATTTTTGGTGACAGATACAATGGGGAACATTTCCGGTTGTTCCCTAGAAGATGGGAATCCCAGTGTGGGTTTATTTTGCGCTGATACCCGATTTTTGAGTCGTTTAGAGTTACAAATTAATGGGCGATCGCCTGTTTTATTAAGCAGCACTGCTGATAAAGGTTTTGCTCTCTCTGTTTTATGCACTAACCCCAAAATTGATGATCACTTAAATGCTGATACTATTGGTATTCATCGGGAAATTGTCCTTAATGGTGCATTATTTGAAGAAATAGAAATTTCTAACTACAGCACTTCTAGCATTACTTTTGAAATTAGTCTTAGCTTTGATGCTGACTTTGCAGATTTATTTGAAGTTCGTGGTTTTTATCGAGGAAACCGGGGTAAATTATTACGATTATCAGAACTAAAAAACTGTTCAGAAAACCTCAGCCTTGCCTATCAAGGTTTAGATGGTGCAGTGATGGAATCCCGGATACAATTCCAACATCAACTACCAGATTATTTTCAAGGTTATACCGCAATTTGGCGTTTAGAATTAGCTTCTCACGAAACCAAAAAACTCGGTTATCGGTTGCAGAGTTTAACTAATAATCAACCGATTTCTAATGTCAATGCTGCCACAACTTTGGCACAAGCAAAAGCTTCTGAATTAATGGAGGAGCAAAACTGGGTACAACAAATTACCCGCATTCACTCAGATAAAAGTCTTTTTAATAGAGTGATTGAAAGAGCAGAACAAGATTTGTATTTATTGCGCCAATCTTTTGGCAAATATAAAACTGTTTCCGCAGGTGTTCCTTGGTTTTCCACTTTGTTTGGACGGGATTCTATTATTACCGCTTCCCAAACTTTGATGTTAAATCCCCAAATTGCTAAAGAAACTTTAATGATCTTGGCAGAATATCAAGGTAAAAAAGAAGATATTTGGCGAGAAGAAAAACCAGGGAAAATTTTACATGAGTTACGGTTTGGAGAACTAGCAAGGTGTCAAGAAATTCCCCATACACCTTATTACGGAACAGTAGATGCAACGCCTTTATGGTTGATGTTGTATGCTGATTACTATGCTTGGACTCATGATCAAGAAACCCTAGAAACATTGTGGAGAAATGCTTTATCCGCCATGGATTGGATTGATAGAAATATTCAAGAAACAGGCTATCTTAGCTACAATCGTAAATCAAAAGGTGGTTTAGTTAACCAAGGTTGGAAAGACTCTGGTGATTGTATTGTGAATAGAAAAGGTGAGTTAGCTAAAGGGGCGATTTCTTTATGTGAAGTGCAAGCTTATGTCTATGCTGCAAAAATCAAATTAGCAGAAATAGCGAAGATGAAAAAGCGGCTAGATTTAGCTGAAACTTGGTTAGAAGAAGCTAAAAATCTCAGAGTTAGATTTAACAAAGATTTTTGGATAGAAGATCAAGATTTTTGTGCTTTAGCTTTAGATGGGGAAGGAAATCAAGTAGATAGTATTAGTTCTAATCCTGGACATTGTTTATCTTTGGGAATTTTTACCCCAGAAAAAGCCTACAGTGTAGCAGAAAGATTGCGAGCGCCGGATATGTTTAATGGTTGGGGAATTAGAACTTTAAGTAGTTTGTCACCTGCTTATAATCCAATGGGTTATCACATTGGTTCAGTGTGGCCACATGATAATTCTTTAATTGCGATGGGACTGCGTTCTTTGGGTTTAATTGATCAAGCTTTGGAATTATTTCAAGGTTTGTTTAATATGACTTCTCAGCAATCTTATCAACGTCCACCAGAATTATTTTGTGGTTATGAAATGAATGGAGATAATGCACCTGTGCAATATCCTGTTGCTTGTAGTCCCCAAGCTTGGGCTACAGGTAGTATATTTCAATTATTGCAAATGATAGTGAATTTAGTACCAGACGCACAGAATAATTGTTTACGAATTATTGACCCTGCTTTGCCGGAATCAATTAATCGTTTATCGTTGCATAATTTGCGTGTTGGTGCGACGATTCTTGACTTAGAATTTGAGCGGGTGGGGAGTACAACTTCCTGTAGAGTTGCGAATAAAAGGGGGAATTTAAGAGTTGTAATTGAAGCTTAGATTAGTTCATAGATCCCCGACTTCTTGAAGAAGTCGGGGATCTGGGTATAATCAGATGAACACAGATAAACGCAGATTTTTTTGATAAACATCCTGTTAATCCTTTAATCCTGGACATCCTGATTCTGACAAAAAAATAAGTTATAATAATCTATCAAAGACTTCATAATTAAAGCCTTATGCTAACTACATACACTGCAAAATATACTAAAACCAATAGCGGATATATGGGACAACTAATTGAATGGCAAGAAGTCATTACAGAAGGAGAAACATTAGAAGAATGTAGAGATATGTTACAAGATGCTCTCAAAGAAATGATTATTGCCTATACCTATATCAGCAACTAACCACTGAAAATCACCTGATATTTTTTCTATTTCATCTTCTGAAGTGGAAACCATAACTTGAGAATCTTGTTTTAATTCACCCTTTTTTTGAGTGCATTAAGCTGTTGTGCATTTAATTTGTATAAGTGGAACAGGCATCTTGCCTGTTAAATAAGAGTTCAGAATATTAGGATTATACAATTTAGCTGTGTAACAGCTTATTTGTCAATAATTAATATTAATATTAATATTAATATTATAACAAAAGTAGGGGTAAAGCACATTGCTAAACCCCTACAGATTCCCAAATTATAAAAATAATTATTGAATTACAGCAGATTGCAGATAAGTGAGGTACAGAATCTAAATTGAAACCTATACACCAAGCCAGTTTTACTCCTGACCCCTGACTCCTGACTCCTGCTGTAATTAAGCATCTTCTGAACGTTCAATTTTTTGACCAGGAGAAGATTCATATAAAGCATCCAACTGTTGACGCGCATCATCCACATTAATAGAACGCATTACCAAAAGCGGTTCTTTAATTAAATTACCGGAATTATCTAATAATTCTGGATGAGGTACAGATTGTCTTTTTGCTCCATAATAACCAAAGCTACCTTTATTCCCCGCAGAGGATGTATTTGGATAAGGTCGCTCCCGATCAAAACTGAACATGACTAGGTTACGAATTAAATTACTGACAGCAATAAACGCTAAAACGGTAAAAGCTAAAACGTAGAGCAGGTGTAACATAAAATTATCCTCCAGGGGCAACAAATTTTACAAAATCTAAAGTTTTATATCGTAGTCCTCAACTTTTCTTTACCTGCAATTTACAGGGAAAACAAAAGTTAAGTTATTTATTTGTGTTGTGATATTTTGTAATCTTATTCAGATTAACGTAACATGGTATACATTATTTTTTTATGAAAATAATGTTAAGGTCTTTGTCCTAATGTTGGGATTTATGACCATAAAGATCACTCATGCTGTGATTGACGGTAACGCATACCAACTTTCCAACATTCGCCTAATAATTGATGCCAAGGCATTAATGTAGCCATATCCAGTCCCACTTTTTTACCAGTTACAGCAAATAGCATTTTGGAAGTATTTAATTCTGCTTGTGCTTGCGTAACTCGGTTGAGTAAATCAGATTGTTCCTGTTCACTCATAAATGAGATTTTCTCATTTTCTAATAATTGACGTGATCGCGCAAACCAATATTCAAAATCCTCTAACAGCGGCTCCAAGACTGACTTTAGCAACTCAGCACTTGGTGAATTTGAGTCACCCATATATAAGAAGCATATTTCCTAATGTCTTCTTAATATTAACGCTATTTACGAAACTTAACAATCGCCTCATAACTTACCTGCCAAAACAACCAAAATTTGTAATTTGTTATACAATACACAATTGTATAATTTTGGCAAGAGGTTTGTACAGTTCCTTGCGACTATTTTTTGATCTGTCTAAAGGAGTATCTATTGTTAACATTTAGAGATAATAATTACAAACAATTGTTAGGGGGCAATGCAGTTTTGTGGGGTCATCCCACAAAATTGCATTACTCCCAGATCAAAATGAGTGACTGACCTGTACAGATGATTGATCTTACCAATGATGGTAACTATGATGTGGTTTTGACTATTTCTGGTTCAGCTATTGCTTCTTTGACTCCAGATGGAAATGAAAATTTAGTAAATGAATAAGAGCAGAAACTTCCCCAAACCATGATTTTTTCCGTCCGAACCATGATTTTTTCTGCTAATTGTCAGGTTATCTATACTGAATTTTACTGATAAATCACCACAAAATCTGACAGCGATCGCTCAACTCCACAGTGACCAATCTCTAGCTTTGCTGGTGGAAACTGCTGATATATATAGCTTTAGGCGCTGGTCGAAAATTAATCAGCGCCTGGAATGATGACCTCGCTGGTTAATTTATTATTCGTGGCTAGAAGTTTCTAGTCTTTGGCTTTTGAGGTTCTGTAACTGTTGCAGCAGGGAATCTACTTCTGCTTGCAGGTCAATAAATTTTTCTTGTTGTTCGTCTTGGTAGTAAGCCTTGGTGAGCTTCTTTACCAATTCACTATGAGATTCGCAGCTGGCAACACTGGATGATAAAGTTGACATAGTTATGTTCTTTCCGAAACTAAACTCACACCATTAGAGATATTATAATAAAGCTATCTTAACCTTTCTTAAAATCAAGTATACTTTTAATTACATACTCTAATAGGTTTCCTGCTAAATCATAAGTGACTGCGATAATAGTGAGTGTGTTCCTCGGTGGTGATTGGTGACTGGTGATTGGTGACTAGGAAAAATCTTTCCTCCCCTGCTCCCTGCCTGATCTGTTGCTAGATATCGCCATTTGCATGGTAAAGTGATTGACACTATCAAAAAAATCTATTTTTCTCATCTCCTAATCCCTAGTTAAGAAGTTTAGAATCCTGTGACTTTGAGCTTGTCTGTTGCTAAATCTCATCGCCAACCTTGGCCGGGGCTAATAGAAGCCTACCGTGAATACTTGCCTGTGAGCGAAAGTACCCCTGTGGTGACTTTGTTGGAGGGTAATACTCCTTTGATTCCTGTACCAGCGATCGCTGAACGTATTGGTAAGCAGGTGCAAGTATTTGTTAAATATGATGGTCTGAACCCCACTGGCAGTTTTAAAGACCGGGGTATGACTATGGCTATTACCAAGGCTAAGGAAGCTGGTGCTAAGGCGGTGATTTGTGCTAGTACAGGCAATACTTCCGCTGCTGCTGCTGCCTATGCTAAACGCGGAGGAATGCGCCCCTTTGTATTGATTCCTGATGGTTATGTGGCTTTGGGTAAGTTGGCTCAAGCTTTGTTATATGGGGCGGAAGTTTTAGCTATTAAAGGTAATTTTGACCGGGCTTTAGAAATTGTCCGGGAAATGGCGGATCATTATCCGATTACTTTGGTAAATTCTGTCAATCCTTACCGCTTGGAAGGTCAGAAAACAGGGGCTTTTGAAGTGGTGGATGCGTTGGGTAATGCTCCTGACTGGTTGTGTATTCCGGTGGGAAATGCGGGAAATATCACAGCATATTGGATGGGTTTTTGTCAATACCATCAAGCGGGAAAATGCGATCGCTTGCCAAAAATGATGGGTTTTCAAGCTGCTGGGGCTGCACCGTTGGTAAATGGTCAACCAGTGCTACATCCTGAAACTATAGCGACGGCGATTAGAATTGGTAATCCTGCGAGTTGGGATAAGGCGATCGCTGCCCAAACTGCCAGTATGGGTAGTTTTAACTCTGTTACAGATGAGGAAATTTTGGACGCTTATCGGTTGTTAGCGTCTTCTGAAGGTATTTTCTGTGAACCTGCCAGTGCTGCTTCCGTAGCTGGGTTATTAAAAGTGAAAGATCAAGTTCCTGCTGGTGCGACGATAGTTTGCATTTTAACTGGTAATGGTTTGAAAGATCCAGATACAGCCATTAAACACAGTCATGCTCAGTTTAAACAAGGTATTCCCGCAGATTTGCAAGCGGTAGCTGAGGCTATGGGTTTTTAAATAATGCTGGGGACTGGTGACTGGGAAATCAGGCAAAAGGCAAGAGGCAAGAGGCAAAAGTTTCTTAATTTTGAATTTTGAATTTTGAATTTTGACTTGATACCTCCCCTGCTTCCTCTGATTTTAATAGCTATCTATGAAACGAGAATATCACTGACCTTAATCTTAATTTCTGGCAATACTTCACTTTTAATTAATTCATCACCTGTATAAATAAATTCTTCATACAATCCTTCTACTAAAGATAAAACCGTAATTTTGTTTTGTGCAGGATCAACAATCCAATATTCAGAAATTCCCCTAGCTGCATACTCAGAACGCTTGAAGCGATAGTCTCTAACTTCATTTTCAGTACCAGGTGATACCACTTCTATAGCTATTAATGGTGGTGGCATTTCATGGGTAATAGTTCCTCTTTTTGTCGCTTCTAAAGCGGCGCGACATTCTTCACCCAAGATTAGTAAATCAGGGATTCTTACCTTAGCTCTACGTCCACTTACTTCAATCATAATTTCTTTATATTTTAATAAATGAAGAGGGACTATTTTAGACAATTCCAACAATAATCGCATTGATATATCAGAATTAAAAATTGATTCTGGTGGCATTAAAACTAATTCTCCATCTACTAATTCATAGCGATTTCCAGTGCCATCATCATAGGCATAGTAATCTTCAAAGGAAAAATAATTGATTGGTGCTTGAGGAGTTTGAACCATAAATATAATTCCATAATTCCATTCGCTTAGTACATATTAACCCAAGTTGATAACTAGGTACTTACGTTATCTCCCACCTCCCCTGCTTCCTCTGTCTCCCCTGTTGCCTTTGTGGCTGCTCTCAACTGTGTCAAACTATCAATAGCATCACCTAAAGCTGTAGTGAGATTTTTACGGGTTTGCTCGTGGTTTTCCTGTTCTGTTTTGAAT
Organism: Sphaerospermopsis sp. FACHB-1194; assembly: GCF_014696235.1. Classification (NCBI taxonomy): domain Bacteria; kingdom Bacillati; phylum Cyanobacteriota; class Cyanophyceae; order Nostocales; family Aphanizomenonaceae; genus Sphaerospermopsis; species Sphaerospermopsis sp. FACHB-1194. The sequence goes on from NZ_JACJPU010000027.1 coordinate 29,763, forward strand.
GCTTGAATGAGGCGATCGCGTTCTTGAGTCACAGCGATCAATTTAGCTTTTAATTCCTCTATAGATGTGTCTTCAGTTAGTTCTGACTCAATAGCCGTTGTGGTCGTTTCTGTAATTGTATCAGTGTTAATACCTTGAAGTTTCCAAAGTTCAGCTTTTAAAGATGCAATTTCTTGTTGATACATCTTGGCATCGGTGCGACGTTGTTCTGATTCAGTGTTATAGAGTTGTCGCCATTTTTGTGAACTTTCCCAAGCTTCATCACGTTTTTGTTGCAGTTGAGCCATCTGCTGTTTGAGGCTTTGAATTTCGGATAACCATTTTTGTGTTAAATCTTGAGTCATATCATGTCCGGTTGCACAATTATCATATCTGTTGAGGCTGGTAATTGGTAATTGGTAATTGGTAATTGGTAATTGGTAATTGGTAATTTCTCATGAAACAGCTATATCGTAAGTGATTGGGCGGACATTATATCATAGTAGCTTTTATGTATAAATTTTGACATAAAATCTGTTCCCTGTTCCCTGCTATATATTGACAGTAAAACTGGACTCTCATCAATTATTGGGGCAATGTTGATTTCTCCATTGATGGGGAGTATTCTAGTTAACCAGGAAGTTACCGAAGCACAAGATATAATTCAGAAGCGATCGCAAGCTATTACAGAATACCTACAATTAAAATGGCAAGTCAGTGATGCTCGGATCAGCACCCAAATAGGAACAGAAACTCAAAGAAATGCCAAACTCCAACTTACAGTAGAATCGCTGAGAAAACCATCAATGGAAATTCTAGAAACACCACGCTAATATGCTGAATATACTCAAGCATCGCTGGATCAAGTTCTTTCGTCACCTCAATTGGCGTACACTGAAAAAAACTTTTGCCAGGACTATGGAAAGGAGACTTTTAGGACTGGCTTCAGAAATCGCTTTTAATGCTATGTTATCGTTGTTTCCGGCGATTCTTACCTTGTTAACAGCAATTGGCTTATTTGCAGAATCTTTGCGAAAAACTTTTATTCAACTCACAACACAACTGAGTCAAGTTGTACCCCAAGAAGCGTGGAATTTGATTAGTGAATTTGCTACTAAAGAAATTGCTGAATCTAAAAATTCTGAGTTATTTTCTTTGAGTTTTGCGATCGCTCTTTGGACAGCTTCTGGTGCAGTTAGTACCGCTATGACTGCTTTTGATCAAATTGAGCAAGTTTCCCCACAAGATACGCGCCCTTTTTGGAAAGCTAAACTCATTTCTTTAGGATTAACAATTGGTACTATCTTACTTTTAATGCTGGCTTCTTTTCTGGTATTTATTAGTGATTTACTTTTGGGTATGCTGGTGCGTGGTAATCCTTATTTGGGATTCTTATTACCTCTTTGGACATTGTTACTTTGGCCTTTAGCTTTAATGATTGTTGCTGCTACATTTAGCTTAGTCTATCGTTATGGACCAAGTGTGTGGAAACCAGGTACACCATTAATGCCAGGAGCAGTTTTAGCAGCTATCTTTTGGGCGCTGGTTTCGGCATTATTTCGCCTTTATGTTACCAACTTTGGAAATTATAATAAAGTTTATGGTACAGTGGGAACTTTTATAGTATTAATGTTATGGTTATGGATGAGTGCCTTTGTTCTCCTTGTTTGCAACCAATTAAATGTAATTGTTGGTGACTCTATGACAGTGAAAACAGGAAACTAGGAAGGTAAATAACCCAATTACCAATTACCAATTACCAATTACCAATTATATAAAATGTCTAACTCTCACAATAAAATTTACATTGAATATGATGGTTATGCACCAACATTAAAACGTTTACAACAAATTAGTAAACTGTTAGATAATGCTATTACCATTCCGGGAACTCCAGTAGGTATTGGTTTAGATCCAATTTTGGGATTAATACCTGTTGGTGGTGATGTTTTGGGATTGATATTTTCTCTTTATATTATCATTGAATCGGCAAAGTTAGGTATATCAAAAGCAACTTTAGGCAGAATGATTGTAAATATTATCATTGATGCTTTAGTCGGTGCTATTCCGATGTTGGGAGATTTATTTGATTTTGCTTGGAGAGCAAATAATTACAACCTGATTTTATTGGAAGATTACTTAAAATCTCCTGGTGAAAAAAAGAAGGCCGATCAAGGTTTTATTATTGCTCTTTTTGCAGTGTTGGTTGTACTTGGTATTGTTTTAATTGCATTACCTGTTATTTTTATAGGAATGCTATGGAAAGCTTTAAATGGTGGGTAAATTAATCATTAACTAAGCTGTTATGCATTTAATTTGTATAAGTGGAACAGGCATCTTGCCTGTTAAACAAGAGTTCAGAATATTAGGATTATACAATTTAGCTGTGTAACAGCTTAACTCAAAATATCCTATTCCCTATTCCCTATTCCCTATTCCCTATTCCCTAACTAATAATATGAAAAACTGGTGGCAATTTCATTTTCCTCAAGGTCAACAAAATATAATTATTACTGATGCGTATGGCTATCCTGTAAAAATTGCTTATGGTGAAAAAGGTACAGGTAAACCATTAATTTTATTACATGGTTTGGGCAGTTGGAGTTATAATTGGCGATACAGTATTGAACCATTATCTAAATATTTTCGGGTAATTTGTTTTGATGCTAAAGGTTATGGTTTTTCGGAAAAAGCTATTTACCGTAGAGAAAAGAGTGGTCATCAAATAATTGAATTAGAACGGATTATTCAATCTTTATGTGATGAACCTCCCGTCATTGTCGCTGAGTCTTTAGGTGCGTTAGTTTCTTTAGCATTAGCGGCTAAAAATCCTCAATTAATTGGGAGTTTAGTGGTTATGAATGCGCCCATTTTTACCGAAACCTTACCTCATTGGGCAATGGGTTTATTAGCACAAACACCATTAGAAATTATCCACACAATTGATTTTTTACGTCTTGCTTTTGTGTTTGCACCTCTAGTTAGGGAAGTCATGGGTATGGAAAGACGAAAAGTGTTATTTAATCCTGCTATTCTCACAGAGGAAGATGTTTATTGGATAACTTATCCTTTTATTGAAATTCCCGGAACTTTAGTGAAAGTTGCGGAAGAATTACAAATAGCAGCTAGAGAAATTGAGAATTTACAAGCTAAAAAACCAAATATGTTAACTGAAATTCAAAATAGTCTCACTGCTATTGAATGTCCAACTTTAATTTTATGGGGTGATCAAGATAGTTGGTTTCCTGTGAGTCACGGTGAAAAATTACATCATTATATTCCTCATTCACAGTTAAAAATTATAGAAAATTGTTATCATGACGCATCCACAGGTGCTAATGATGTAGTGAATAGAGAAATTATGAAATTTTTGCAAGATACGAATTTCTGTTAAACTGTAATTTAAGCCATTATCAATTGTCAATCATCAATTATCAATTATTAATTGATAAAAGAAGAGTGGGAGAAGGCATACCAAGCGCCTTTTTTCTCCCACTCTACATTTGCTGCTGGGGCGTTCAGGAATATGTTTTAATAGACGCTATCCGTTATTTAGGGGGCTATGTATTTCAACGATAGTGTCTAGATGATGTGAGTATTCCTGTTGCAGCAAATGTTAAACCTGATTTCTTTTTGATTTCTTTGATTTTTTATTATTTTTTGCTGAACTAATAGCCCAACAAAATATTAGTAGATTGCTTTGTTTGTTCATAATTCAAACTTGTGAAACAGCCTTTTTAAGCAGAAGCTATTTTATGTAGTAACCCCAGATAACAACATTATTGAAGTCGTTTATCTTTTAATAATTTAACCGGGTTGTTTACTGATTGGTTGCCAAGTTGGCACTTTTTATTATTTGTTTTTAACCATTAGTCATTGGGGAAAATCTTCTCCCCTGCTTCTTCACTGTCACCTGTCACCTGTCACCTATTCCTCGACACCCTTTCTTAAATACGTTGTGGAAGTTTGAGTATGCGATAAATAACCCAACAACCAGATGCACAACTGAGGGCGATCGCCAACATTAACCATAAAGGTGTAGGATTACTGATATTAGAAGATATTACGTTTTCTTTTTTACTGACTACTTCTATGGTTTTTTCTGGTTCTATTTTGGGAACGTAGCCAATATAAATTAGCTGGAAATAGCCAAATATTCCCACTCCCAGGGGAATAACTAACAACCCCACAAACCATAACCAAGGATACTTTAGGCACCGTTTCTTAATTAGAGATGTATTTTTTAATTCTTCTGAAGTGCTGTTTACAGTTGTGGTTAGTTCTGGTTTTGCATTGTGACTGTTCATGATTCATTTCCACTTGCATCCTCTAGTAGTTTATTATACTATAAGATACAAGTGTTATTTAACAGTAGGATAAAGAGGGTTGAAAGTAGTTTTTTGGCAAAATAGCGGTTTTTTACCAAAAATTTCCAAAAAAATTGGATATTATGCTACTTTTTCCCCATTATCTGCAAATTACTTTACTGAATCTTCTAATTTAGAATTGGTATGTCTTTCAATGGCAAGTTGAATTAATTGATCTACTAATTCTGTAAAAGAAATACCAGTATTTGCCCAAAGTTGCGGATACATACTTGTAGATGTAAACCCTGGTAAGGTGTTAATTTCGTTAATCAAAATTTCTCCAGTAGCTTCTACATAGAAAAAGTCTACTCGCGCTAAACCTGCACCATCAACTGCTGCAAAGGCTTGTAATGCCATTTCTTGAATTTGTTGAACTACTGTTTCTGGTAAAGGTGCAGGAATTAATAAGTCTGCTTTACCCTCAGTATACTTGGTTTCATAATCGTAAAAATCGCTATCAAAGGTAATTTCACCAATAACGGAGGCTTTGGGGTTGTCGTTGCCTAAAACCGCACATTCTACTTCTCTGGCAACTACTCCGGCTTCGACTATGATGCGTCTATCATAAGTTGCAGCGTTATCTAAAGCCGCTTCTAATTCTTGACGCGATCGCACTTTGGCTATTCCTACGGATGAACCCAGATTAGCAGGTTTGACAAAACAAGGATAGCCTAATGTTGCTTCTATTTCATCACACAATTTAGGAAATATACAAGGGTTTGACCAAATTTGCGCTCTCGTTATTGCTTTGTATTTTACCTGGGATAAACCTGCTTGGGCAAAAGCGGTTTTCATAGCAATTTTATCCATCCCGGCGGCTGAACCTAACACCCCAGAACCAACAAAGGGAACTTGCATTAATGTTAGTAAACCTTGAATTGTTCCATCTTCGCCATTGGGTCCGTGGAGTATGGGAAACCACAAATCAATTTCTGCTGTTTCTGCGGGAAATTGCCATAAATTAGGGGTTATAGCGGGATTTTCTGTGGCTTCACTAGATTTTAAAACTTGTTGTGCAGTTTCTCCCCCTTGCCAAACACCATTTTTTTGGATGTAAAAAGGCACAATTTCATATTTCTGACTATTTGCTTCTGCACTCAAAGCATTTGCGATCGCCCTTGCAGAAATTATTGATACTTCATGTTCTCCAGAACGTCCACCAAACAGCAACCCCACCCGCAGTTTAGACATCTTCCTTACCTCGACACTATCTAAAGGTGATAGCGTACCACAAGGAATGTTATTAGGAGTCAGGAGATCAAGGAGTCAGGAGAAAGATAAATAGGGTTTGCTGAAAAAGTTATCTGTGAGGGCTAGGAGTATGGCTAACGCCACGCTTCGCTATCAAGGAGTTTTTTTTATTTTGAAATTCTGCAAACACTCACAAAGTGCAAGCTTTTTGAGGATCATAGCACCTAAAACCAGGCGCAATTTTAATTTTCATCATCCTCAATCCCTTGATTTATCTAGGTTTTACATTTATTCAGCATCCCCTAAATATTTCCTGTTTCTTGTTTTCACAGTCCCCAGTCATCAGTCACCAGTCACCAGTCCCCAGTCCCCGTTCCCCGTTCCCTGTACTTCAATTTTTATTAGCTAATGTCAAACCATCAGCTATGGGAACTAAACTCAAGGTAATTCTTGAGTCTTGATATAATTTTTGATTAAAGGCGCGAATTTTTTTAGTTTGATTATCTTGTATTTCTGGATCTGCTACTTTCCCAGACCATAAAACATTATCAATGGCAATTAGTCCACCGGGTCGAATTAATTGCAGCGATCGCTCATAATAATTTTCATAGTTTCCTTTATCAGCGTCAATAAAGGCAAAATCAAAACTTTCTGCTTCTCCTGCTGCTAACAAGTTATCCAAAGTTTCCAAAGCTGGGGCAATATGCAAGTCAACTTTATCTGCTATTCCTGCTTTTTCCCAATATCGCCTAGCTATGCTGGTATATTCTTCACTGACATCACAGGCAATAATTTTACCATCTGCTGGTAAAGCCAACGCTACCACTAAGGAACTATAACCCGTAAATACTCCTATGTCTAATGTTTTTTTTGCTCCTATCAATTTAACCAACAATACCATAAATTGTCCCTGTTCTGGGGAAATTTGCATTATAGACATTGGTAGCTGGGCGGTTTCTTGACGTAGTTGGGTTAAAATTTCTGGTTCACGTACAGAAACAGAAAGTAAATAATCATACAGGTTTTGTTCTAAGCCTATAGTTTGTTTTGCCATTACTGTGATGCTAAATTTATTGAACTAATATATCTGTATCTCAGTATTTTTTATTAGACATCTCCAGAAAAGAAATTATGGAACCTATTTATGGGGGCAGGGCGAAGCTTATGGGATATCTAGATGTCTGATTTTTCCGTTAAATTATCGCCCATAAGCTTCGCCCCTACAACTTATGACAAATTAATACATTCTATTGTGGAGATTTCTATTTAACTTAACATATTTTTTCCTTATCACAATTATAAATGCGAATTTTACAGTTTTTGAATCAGGATAAGAGCAGGATTATGTTGAGAGATGTTGCGAGAAAAGAGAAAGCTGGAATTTTCTAACTAATTTGCCACTAGAATGAATAAACTAACTAAAAATGTTCTCCAGAAACATTATTAAGTAACCAGCATTAAGTAACCAGCTTGTATTCAAGGGGGTAAGATGAGTCGTCCAATCATTCTTGGTATTGTTGGTGATAGCGCAGCAGGAAAGACTACGCTAACTAGGGGTATTGCTCAGGTACTTGGACCGGAGAATGTTACACTCATCTGTACCGATGATTACCACCGTTATGATCGTCAACAACGGGCGGAAATCGGTATTACAGCCTTGCATCCTGACTGTAATTACTTAGATATTATGCAGCAGCATTTATCGCTGCTACGGACAGGTCAAACAATTCTAAAGCCTGTTTATAGCCACAAAACGGGTAAATTTGAGCCTCCACAGTACATTAAACCGAATAAGTTTGTCATTATTGAAGGCTTACTGGGTTACTCTACCCGTGCTGCTCGTGATGCTTATGATGTTAAGGTTTATCTTGCTCCTCCTGAATCACTACGGGCAAAATGGAAGGTTAAACGGGATACAGAAAAACGCGGTTATAGTGAAGAACAAGTATTAGCAGAGTTAGAAAAACGGGAACCTGACTCAGAAGCGTTTATTCGTCCCCAACGTCAATGGTCTGATATTGTGGTGAGTTTCTATCCTCCCAATGAAAATGAGGATGAAAGCAATGGACATTTAAATGTACGTTTGGTATTGCGTCCAACTATTCCCCATCCTGATTTTACTCAGATTATTCACCCAGATAATGATGATTCTGAATCAGCGGTGCGTTTGGGACTAGGTAGGGATATGGGTAAACCGGTGGATGTGTTGGAAGTTGATGGACACGCTACCTTGGAACAGGTGAATAAGATAGAGCATATCATGTGTAATGATCTGCCTTATTTAAAGAATATTTGCGATCGCGAAATCAATCCTGAACTTGGTAAAATCGCTGGCACAACAGGGGAAACATTGCAAAGTTACCCCCTAGCTTTGACACAGTTGATTATTACCTATCATATGCTCAAAGCAACGCAGATTCATCAGTAAATAGGACTGCTGATTGGTGACTGGTGGTTAGCAGACTAGGCAGACATGATAAGTATTAAACTTAATCATAAAATTCGTAACTACCACCTGCCAATTTACAAATATTGATATCATATTTTTCCACTACACCACCATCAGCAAATTTGGCTAGAAAGTCATAGATACAAGTTGTGCGCTCGTCATTGAAATTAATTTCTATCACCTTTCCAGATCGTAAAACATCATCACCTAAAATATCGTTTTCCCAATTTTTAACCCCACTAGGAGAAGCGTAAAATTCTGTCATATTTGCCCTTGTTTTATTTTCTAACAGAATGGTAATGTCTTCAGCCAAAACTTTTGATGTATTTGCTAATACACTGGGAATAACCAAAGCGGTTACGGCAACACTGGTCAAAAAGGTTTTCAGTTGCATGGTGACAACTCTTTAATTTAAAAAAAGGATACTTTAAAAGTATGTGTTACAAAATAGCTACTTGTCAAATAAGGATATCTTATATCCAGCAAGTCCTACTTACCAAAATTCCCGGCTATTTAGTCATAAACCACCCCAAAAACCCCAAAACCAACAACAAAGGCATCAACCAATCACCCCAACGCACGTATAAAGTCTGAGTTTTCCGAGTATAAATAGTTTCAGCGTGGGTTTCATAAATATTATACCCTGATTTCCACAAAGTTCTCCCATGCGGATCGACAAAAGCAGAATAACCGGTATTTGTTGCCCTCACAGCCCATCGATCAGTTTCAATTGCTCGCATGATATCCTGGGCATGATGTTGATCTGCCATTGCTGCCGTATAATGGGCATCATTAGAAGAACTCAAAATAAATTCCCCACCATTAACAGCCTGATATCTAAAGATTTCCGAAAAAGCAGACTCATAACAAATACCCACAATAACCCGCCCCAAAGGAGTATCAAAAACTTGATTTTTTGCCCCATGTACTTGATGTTCATCCAAAGGAGATAACCGTTGAACTAACGCCCCAATAACTTCTTCAAAAGGAACAAATTCCCCCAAAGGTACAAGCTTTGACTTATCATATCTACTAGTAACTTCCCCTTTACCATTTACCCCAAATAAACTATTAGTATAACTTCTCCCCCTTTGCCCAAAACCACCGATCCAAACTACAACCCCTTTATCCTTCACCGCATCTAACAAAGGAGTATTTTGAAAATTACGTTCATATAAAGGTAAAGCACCTTCAGGAGTTAACACCCCATCAACACCTTGATTTACTAATGTTAAATATCCATTAGTATAGTTTGTAATTGCTCGTCTAAATCCTTGAGGAAGCAACTTAATTTCATTAGGAATATTACCTTGAACAATACCTATTTTTAAACCTGAATTTTCATGATTATTCAAAGGTTGAGAATAAAGAACAAAGCCTAAAACATGGGAGATAATTAACAGTAAAACAGCACAAACCAAATAACAATTAAAAAACCCCTTCCTTAAACTCTTTTTCTCCTCTGCGTCTCTGCGTCTCTGCGTGCAAAAATAAATCCAAGACTCCGCAACCAACCCATTAACCGCCACAATAACCGCCGTTACCGTATTCGGTCCAGAAAATTGCCCCAAATGCAAAATTACCAAATTATGCGGTGACTGAGTGTAAGATAAAGAACTCCACCACAAAGATCCAGAACTCCACAAACTTTCCAAACCACACCATAAAGCTGTACCAATTAACACCCTTAACCAAGACTGTTGCTTATCTAACCGCACCATCAAAAACGCCCAAAGAGAGACTAACAAACCTCCCCACAGGCTAATAAATGACCAGCAAAAGATGGTAATAAATAAACTTGGCCACCAGGGTACACCTAACCATTTCATGGGGTGAATACCTGTGATCCATGATAGGGCTATTCCATGATAGGCGATCGCCCAAATAAAGGCACATAAAAAGGCAGGAGTATTTTTTTGTGTTGTGTATTTAACAACTATCACCCAAAGAGGTGCAAGGGCAACCCAAGCCAAAAACCAAGCACCGACAGGGGCGACTGTCACCCCCATCAATGCCCCACTAGTTAAAGCTACTAGGTAAAGAAGTAAGTATTTTAACTTCTGCCTTGTTCTTTTACTCAGAGTCTTCAGCATCTCCAGCATCGGGGGGAACTACTGCTACTCCAGTAATGGCATCATCTTCATCGAGTTTCTGTACTCTTACCCCGGTTGCTGTCCGTGATTGTACAGAAATGGCGTTAACAGATTGGCGAATAATAATACCTCTGTTTGTCGCCATCATGATCTCTTCGTCGGGGTTGACTATCCGCAAGGTTGCTAGTTGATCCTTGGTTTTGCGGTTTTTAAATTTGGTGGCGGTGATACCTTGTCCAGCGCGGTTTTGTAGTCTAAATTGTCCTACGGGTACACGCTTTCCATAGCCTCCCATCGTGATGATTAATACCCAGGGTCCTGTGCTGTTTGGTGTTTCGGTGGTTTCTTCGCTATTTTCTGCGGTTTCTTCAATTTCGATGGTTTCTTCTTCTAGTTCCGCTTCTGTTTCTGTGTTTAAGGTGTCGAGAATGGCCGCAGGAAGAATATCCATTCCTACCAGTTCATCACCAGCTTTGAGTTTCATTGATTTTACCCCACGAGTCGCCCTTCCCAGAGGACGCAGTTGATCATGGGTACAACGGAAGTGTATGGCCATACCATGACGTGAACCGATGATGATACTATCTTCTACTTTGGCACGTCTCACCCAACGCAAATGATCGCCTTCTTCTAAGGATATGGCTATTAACCCGTTAGCGCGAATGTTGCTAAATGCTTCTAATGCGGTTTTTTTGATGTTACCGCCTTTGGTGAGCATGACTAAATATTCTTCGCTGCTAAATTCGTCTACAGGTACAATGGAAGTGATTTTTTCTTCTTTGGGTATGGGTAACATCTGGACGATGGGTGTACCCCGACTGGTGCGTGAACCTTCTGGTATTTGATAAGCTTTGAGGCTGTAAACTACGCCGCGATCGCTAAAAAATAAGACGCTATCATGATCACAGCAGGTTAAAAAATGCTCGATGGTATCATCTTCTTTGACTTTAGCACCGGCTTTTCCTCTGGTAGCCCGGTTTTGAGCTTCAAAGGTATTCACGGGCATCCGTTTGATGTAACCTTGTTGTGTCACCAAAATTAAAACTTTCTCGTTAGCGATCAAGTCTATATCATCTATTTCCCCTTCGGCATGGGTAATAGCTGTGCGTCGCGGTGTAGCAAACTGGGTTTTAATTTGGGTAACTTCGGTTTCGATAATTTCCAGTACCCTTTCCCGTCTATCCAGAATATCCCGCAAGTCTGCAATTTGTACTTGCAATTCTTCATGTTCTAAGCGAATTTTATCCGCTTCTAAGGCTGTTAACCGCCGCAATTGCATTTGCAAAATGGCATCAGCTTGCACTTCGGAAAGCCCATAATTGCTAATTAATTCACCTTTGGCTGAGGGTGCGTCGGGGGCGCTTCTAATCAGGTTGATAATTGCATCTAAATGAGAGAGGGCAATTAATAAACCTTGCAATAGATGATCTCTTTCCTCTGCTTTTCTCAGTTGGTAACGAGTACGTCTGTTAATGGTTTCAATGCGAAAATCTAAAAAGACGCTGAGGAAGTTTTTCAGGGTGAGTATTTGTGGTTCCCCGTTCACTAAAGCCAACATATTCGCGCCAAAGTTGGACTGAAGTGGGGTTTGTTTATAAAGGTTATTTAAAACAACACGGGGATAGGCATCACGTTTTAATTCTATGACGATTCGCATCCCGTCGCGATCGCTTTCATCTCGGATATCTGCAATACCATCAATTTTCTTATCATTCACCAACTCGGCAATTTTTTCAATCAAGGCCGCTTTGTTGGTTTGGTAGGGTAACTCGGTAACAATTATTGCTTCTCTAGCTGGGCGGTTGCGTTGTTCAACGGTTTCAATAGTTGCCACACCCCGCATGGTAATTGAACCCCGTCCGCTGGTGTACGCTTCTTTAATGGCTGATGTTCCTAGAATTTGCGCCCCTGTGGGGAAGTCAGGACCGTGAACATACTGCATTAATTGAGTGTCGGTTATTTCTGGGTTGTGAATTAATGCCACTAACCCATCAATTAATTCTCCCAAATTATGCGGAGGAATGTTAGTAGCCATGCCTACCGCAATTCCCGAAGAACCATTAAGTAATAGTTGGGGAATACGGGAAGGTAATACTGTGGGTTCTTGTTGAGAACCATCAAAGTTATCAATAAAGTCTACAGTTTCAGCTTCAATATCTTGCAATAAGGAATGACTAGTTAATGCTTGTAGACGACATTCTGTATAACGCATCGCCGCCGGTGGGTCATTGTCAATAGAACCAAAATTACCATGACCGTTGATTAAAGGCGATCGCATGGAAAAGTCCTGCGCCATCCGTACCAAAGCATCATATACCGCCGTGTCACCGTGGGGGTGATATTTACCCAAAACTTCCCCCACCACACGGGCGCACTTTCTAAACGGGCGATCGTGCAACAGCCCTAACTCGTGCATAGCATAGAGGATGCGACGATGCACAGGTTTTAGACCATCCCTAGCATCTGGTAGCGCCCGACCGACAATTACGCTCATAGCGTATTCCAGATAAGATTGTGACATCTCTTGTCGTAAATCCGTCGGGATAATCCTCTCCTGTGAGGTTGTCATAACCTGCAAAACTCCAAAAAACGTAGATTTTAGCCTTTGTACTTGACAAAATACAAAATTATGTCAAATTAATCTTGAAAAATTGTCATATTTTCCTATAATTCTAACATATATTGACCCCGTTTGTGGTAAAGACAGTCAAACAAAAAGATCATATCAGAGAAAAGTAAGAATTTAGGAGTCAGGAGTCAGAGTAATTATCAAATCATAAATTCACAAATTCAAGATTTTATTAAAAAAATGCAGCTAATAATTGAGGATTCAGAATTAAGAATTCAAGATTGAGGATTGAGGAATAAAATCAGTTTGATGTTTGATAACCTACGCCACGGTGACAGGTGACAGTTTCAAGAGTTGGATAGGAACGATTTTTTCTTTATGTAGGAATTACAGCTATTTTCAGGTAAATAAACCACATTTTGATTTAGGTTTCGCGTCAACAATGTAGGGGCGAAGCATTCGGATGATAGTCTTAGGTAAAAACCGATAATTAATTGTCCGAATGCTTCGCCCTTACCGTGGTCTAAAGACATGAAAACTGCTGTAAGTGCAGGGTTTTTCACTTGCCACCTCATAAAAGCTGGCACTTTTTGAAAGCACTTCGGCTTACTTCGACACCGCCCTTCGACACCGCCCTTCGACACCGCCCTTCGACACCGCCCTTCGACACCGCCCTTCGACACCGCTCAGGACAGGCTCAGGACAGGCTCAGGACAGGCTCAGGACAGGCTCAGGACAGGCTCAGGACAGGCTCAGGACAGGCTCAGTACAAGTCGCTCAGTACAAGTAAAAATAGCTAAAAACCTTTACCTGTAAATTTTTCGGATTTATTCATATTAGAATTATACAATTTAGCTGTGTAACAGCTTTAAAACAAACACGATTTGATCAAGAAGCGTTAGAAGAAGGTAGAGAAGAAGGAGAACTTAAAGCTAAATTAGAAACAATTCCTCGCTTGTTAGCATTAGATTGAAGTTTAGATTGAAGTACAGAAAAAATCATAACTGGTTACAGCAAGGAACAGTCAGGCTAGAATTGCATTCAGTATTTTGCTATTCCCGCCCATGCTACCAATTATTTATTCCGATGAATTTCTCGAACACCAAACCGGACGCTACCACCCAGAAAAACCAGAACGTTTAAGTGCTGTTGTCACGGCTTTAAAAACTGCTGACTTTGCCCAAAAAATCCACTGGTTAACCCCCACACCAGTTAAACAGGAGTTAATGTCTTGGATAGAAACCGCCCACACTGCAACATACATTGAAAAACTGAAACATATTGCAACTACTGGTGGTGGTTATTTAGATGGAGATACCCCAGTTTCCCCCCGCAGTTATGATGTAGCTTTGTTAGCTGTAAGTGCTTGGTTAGATGGGGTGAATGAGGTTTTAAGTAGAGAAAATCCCGCCTTTGTGTTAGCACGTCCCCCTGGACACCATGCCGAAAGTAATACAGGAATGGGGTTTTGCTTATTTTCTAATGCAGCGATCGCCGCTTTATATGCCTTACAACAACCAGGTATTAACCGTGTCGCCATCTTAGACTGGGATGTACATCACGGAAATGGTACTCAAGCCATAGTAGAAAGTTACCCAGAAATTGCCTATTGTTCTTTACATCAATACCCAGCTTACCCTGGTACGGGAAGAGCTTCCGAACAAGGCTTTTACAAAAATGTTTTAAATTTACCTCTACCCCCTGGCAGTGATATCAGCGTCTATCAACCTTTGTGGCAATACAAAATACTACCGTTTTTAAACAACTTTCATGCAGATTTATTGATTGTTAGTGCTGGTTATGATGCTCTAGAAGCCGATCCTTTAGCAAGTATCTCTTTGCAACCCGAAGATTTTGGTTTATTTACTCAATATTGTTTAGGCGTAACTAGAAAAGTCTTATTTGGTTTAGAAGGAGGTTATGAATTACTATCATTATCAAAATCAGTAATTTCTACAGTTCAAGCTTGTTTGTAAGTAGGTAAACAGAAAAAACCGAACTATGTAACGAAAAGTAAAATATCCAAAAACCTATTCCCTATTCCCTATTCCCTGTTCCCTATTCCCTTGTCATATAGGTTTTTACTAAATCTGGGTTAATTTCCTCAAATCTTTAGCTAGAAAATTTTGTCATGGGGTTTTGAAATAGCTAAAGTTTTGTTAAGATGGTATTGCTAGGAGTTAATCACCGAAATTGACTTATCAGGGTGTGAAGAAAGAAATTACACTAAATAACACTAGTAGCCGCTTAAAGTTCAGAAGGTGAACAGATGACCACCTACATTTTTTTTGACGAAGCCCTCCGAATGCTGACCAGTGCCTATCTGATCTCAGCAGTCCTGTTAATTGCAGCTTCTGGTATAGGTTTAGCAGTTATTGAAACAATTGAAAAAACAGGAGAACACTAAATTCACACCTTTGGGTGTCTTTCACCAAAGCAAAAGTTTTAATTTTTAATTCGGGCTTGCTGAAAAAGTCCTTTCGTTAGGGCTAGGAGTCAGGAGTCAGAAGTGGTAGGGGCGAAGCATTAGGGCGACTAATTATAAATTTTTGTCCAAGCATATTTTCCGAATGCTGATGCTTCCAGCACGCTTCGCGAACGCCCGTAGAGGAGTCAGGAGGAGAGTTAAAAACATTTTTTCATCTCTGGCTACCTACAAAAGTGCAAAGTTTTGCCGTGAGCATCAGCCATACGGTTTTTCAGACTCAAGACGCTATAACCTTGCACCTACTGTCTTTCTTATGAGCCTCTAACCTTTGATTTATAAAGATTGAAAACGTACATCCTCCCGAATAGCATCAAAATCTGAGTCAGTTTTTACCCATTCTTTAACTGTCTCAGGATGCAAATTAATTGCTGTTTGCAGATTTGCAATTGCTTGATTAATATTACCTTGTAGAGCATAACTACAAGCTTTGTTGTACCAAGCTTCATGTTTATCAGGTTTAAATTCCAGTGCTTTGTCGTAGGATGCGATCGCCTCTTCATACCTACCTAAATTACGTAGGGAATTACCCCGGTTGTACCAAGCTGCATGATCATCAGGTTTAAATTCCAGTGCTTTGTCGTAGGATGCGATCGCCTCTTCATACCTTCCTAAATCATCTAGGGAATTACCCCGGTTGTTCCAAGCTTCATGTTTATCAGGTTTAAATTCCAGTGCTTTGTCGTAGGATGCGATCGCCTCTTCATACCTTCCTAAATCATCTAGGGAATTACCCCGGTTGTTCCAAGCTTCATGTTGATCAGGTTTAAATTCCAGTGCTTTGTCGTAGGATGCGATCGCCTCTTCATACCTACCTAAATTACGTAGGGAAATACCCCGGTTGTACCAAGCTTTATGTTTATCAGGTTTAAATTCCAGTGCTTTGTCGTAGGATGCGATCGCCTCTTCATACCTTCCTAAATCATCTAGGGAATTACCCCGGTTGTACCAAGCTTCATGTTTATCAGGTTTAAATTCCAGTGCTTTGTCGTAGGATGCGATCGCCTCTTCATACCTTCCTAAATTATCTAGGGAAATACCCCGGTTGTACCAAGCTTCATGATCATCAGGTTTAAATTCCAGTGCTTTGTCGTAGGATGCGATCGCCTCTTCATACCTACCTAAATTATGTAGGGAATTACCCCGGTTGTACCAAACTTCATGTTTATCAGGTTTAAATTCCAGTGCTTTGTCGTAGGATGCGATCGCCTCTTCATACCTACCTAAATTATGTAGGGAATTACCCCGGTTGTTCCAAACTTCATGATCATCAGGTTTAAATTCCAGTGCTTTGTCGTAGGATGCGATCGCCTCTTCATACCTACCTAAATTATGTAGGGAATTACCCCGGTTGTACCAAGCATCTTGATCATCAGGTTTAAATTCCAGTGCTTTGTCGAAAGAAGAAATTGCAGCTTGATAATCTTGTTTAATACGTTGTAAATAACCTAATTCAAAAAACAATTTAGCTTTTTGTTCATTATCTATTTGATCATGTTCAATAATTTCCATAATTTCTATAATTTTCTCATTGGTTTCTTCAGGAGTTAAATTGACATACTTTTCATAAGTTCCTTCCTGAATAATGCGATTTGATTCTTGTTCTAGGGTTGTGGAGTCTAGGGGAAAATTAAATAAACCAGAACGCCAATCAAAAAAATCAGGGGCGCGGTGAATAAAATATTTAATTGCAAACTGTGGTAATAAGAATACAAAACAAATTTTAAATTGATCTCTAAATCTTTCTCGCTGCTGGTTAATGTTAATTAAAATTGGTGGTACACCTTCCCAGCTATAATGATGGGTTTTTCGACTACTCCAACCTGCTAAGGTTTTGGCTTCTTCATATTTATACAATGCAGATTCTAAACCTGTAATGAATAAAATATTGATATGATTTTTGTTAGGTAATTGATCAACTTCTACATATAAATTAGTAACATTTTTATTTAATTTGAGAATTTCTATCTTTTGATCATGAATATCTTCTTTAACTTTACTAATTAATTGTTCACCACTAGCAGGAGAACAGCGTACAAATAATAAAGCAAAACCTTCTGTAAACCGCAGTGTCCGCAGAAAGGCTTGATATTCTTCGTCTTGTTCTATGGGTAAATCATTATCCCATTCACTTAGTTTTAGAGGCATAGTTTTAGATAAATAAGAATCATAAATGTAGGTTGGGTTGAGTAAACCCAACATTTCCAAAACTGCTGTTATTCTGTTGGGTTTCACTTTGTTCTACCCAACCTACAATTTTTTATTCAGGATATAATTGATTATAGGCATCCTGAAATTCTTTGATCCCTTTAATCAGAGGATGAATATCATACCAAAATTTAGTTTCTCCATCAGGTTCTTGATAACGATATTCTAAAATACAGCGATTAAATAATAAACCCCGATAAAGTTGATCATTGACTATTTCTTTAGATTTATGAACCTTTGCCAGTGCTTCCCATTCATTAAAGTAAATGGTATTTTTATAGGTATTTCTTAACTCGCTAATTGACCGTTGTAAAGCCTTTTTAGAAATCGGTAAAGTATTGGTGTATTTGAGAGCTTCCTTCATTAATAATAATAAATTTCGCACATGACCACCACTCATTAAACATAAATTTTCTAAAGATTCCCTGTTGTCAAATAAATGCACAATAGATTTACTAGGGTCTATGGTAGTGAGTCGTTTTTGGAGAACTTCAATAACTTTATTAATTCCTGGTGGATAGGGTTCATTTTTAGGAGTTTGTACCATAATCATTGGTAATACTTGGGGAGTACCATATATATCTACTAATGAAGATGATCTGTCAGAATAAATTAAAGAAATTGGTACTGTATAAACTAAATGACAATCTAAAGCTTTCAGTTGTTCATTGCGATCTATAAAAATTTGATCATGGTTGCTGCGGTCTTGTCCTTGGATAACAGGAACAATTCTATCTAAATTATCAGCAATTAAAACTAATTCGTCATATCCTGAAGGTAGATTTTTTTTGACATCTTGAATAAATTCATTTAATGCCTGAGTTAAAGTAGTCGTATGGGGATTAATTAAATCGCGAATTTTGCGGCGTTCATTGGGTTCACTGCGGATTTTTGTAGTGATTTTGGCAAGTTGTGAAACCTGTGCTTCAATTGATAATTCATCTAGGAAAATTTCTGTTTGTAAGAAATCTTTTAAATCCTCAAATCGTCCTTTTAACCAATTTAATATAGCTGGTGAATTAGTTTGATCTTTAAATGCTGCTAAAATATTGCGAGTGCAAGCTAAAAGAATATCTGTATATTGAACATCCTCTGGATCAATATCTTTTTCATCTGCCGGAAAGTAGACGACAAAAAACCCTTTTTCATCTAAAAATTGTTGTAGTCTTAATAATTCTGTAGATTTTCCCGCACCACGATGACCTGCATACAGTTGACAGGTATTTCTATCAGAATATAAAATTTCATTTCCTAATGCTTCCAATATATTCCCATCTCCCCGCACTTCCTCGCAGTCAACATAAGCAGGATCTCCCGCAGGTAAAGGTTGAAAGGGATCAAAAGCGTTATATAGCCGTTTAAGAAAGTTAAAATCTGATGTTATTTTAATCATTTTAGTAGAAAATCTCACCACTTGGCGGTATTTTAACACGAAAATACTGAGATTCATATTTTGAATTACAGCTATTTTCAGGTAAATAAACCACATTTTGATTTAGGGTTTGCTGAATAAACCTAAAACCTTGATATATCAAAGGTTAGAGGCTGATAAACACAGAAATTAGTGCAAGGGTTTTGAAGGGTATACCGGAAAAAGTGTGCATTTTTGGGGATTTCAAGAGATGGCAAAGAAATTTTCAAATCTCCTCCTGACTCCTGACTCCTGACTCCTGACTCCTGACTCCTGACTCCTGACTCCTGACTCCTGACTCCTGACTCCTGACTCCTGACTCCTATGCCCTCACGGAAAGACTTTCTCAGCAACCCCTATTTAGGTTTCGCGTCAAAAATGTAGGGAGTGTCAATTCTGTCCTCAAAGATTGTAGGATTTGGTAATTAACTTTTATTGATGATCAGTATGTCTGTTTCGGCTACTTTATCCCAATTGGTTGAAGTTCTATCAGCCCATCCTGTAAATTTATCTGCATCTGCATTAGCTCAAGTAAGCAAGGGTATCCAAACAGACACCAGGATTTTACAACCGGGTGAAGTGTTTTTAGCTTTACGCGGCGAAAAATTCGATGGACACAAGTTTGTAAAAATGGCGATCGCCAAGGGTGCAATTGCCGCCATTGTAGAGTATACTGATGAAAACCCTGACATACCTGTATTACAAGTTCCCGACACTCTGAAGGCATATCAGCAAATTGCTAGATGGTGGCGGGATTCCTTGATTATTCCTGTAATTGGGGTAACAGGTTCAGTAGGTAAAACCACAACCAAGGAACTGATCGCCGCAGTTTTAGGAACTAGAGGACAAGTTCACAAAACCTATGGAAATTTCAACAATGAAATAGGTGTTCCTAAAACGCTGTTAGAAATGGGTGCAGAACATGATTTTGCAGTCATAGAAATGGCCATGCGAGGAAGGGGACAAATTGCGGAATTAACACAAATCGCTAGTCCAAATATCGGTGTGATTACTAATGTGGGAACAGCACATATTGAGCTACTAGGTTCAGAACAAGCGATCGCAGAAGCTAAATGTGAGTTATTAGCAGAAATGTCTGATGATAGTGTAGCAATTCTCAATTACGATAGTCCCCTATTAATGGAGATAGCAAAGAAATTTTGGCAGGGAAAAGTGATTAGTTATGGTTTTTCCGGTGGAGATATTCAAGGGAAATTAATTGACAATGAAACTATAGAAGTAGCAGGAATGGATTTACCATTACCCTTACCAGGTCGTCATAATGCCACTAATTTTTTAGCAGCATTAGCAGTAGCTAAGGTATTAGAAATTGATTGGCAAACCCTAAAAAAAGGGGTAATTGTGAATATGCCAGGAGGGCGATCGCAAAGGTTTACATTACCTAATGATATTGTAATTTTAGATGAAACTTATAACGCCGCCCCAGAAGCGATGTTAGCAGCTTTGCAGTTATTAGCAGATACACCAGGAAAGCGGAAAATTGCCGTATTAGGAGCAATGAAGGAGTTAGGAGACAGATCCCCACAATTACATCAACAAGTTGGGGAAATGGTGCAGAAATTGAATTTAGATGGGTTATTGATTTTAGTTAATAGCCAAGATGCAGAAATTATTGCTGATAGTGCAAAAGGAATTCCTTGTGAATGTTTTGCTACTCATAGTGATTTAGTAACCAGATTAAATACTTATGTAAAGGAGGGCGATCGCTTATTATTTAAAGCTGCCCATTCCGTAGGATTAGATCAGGTTGTTAATCAGTTTCGATTGTCAATTGATAATTGATAATTTGCAAGGAGTCAGGAGTCGTAGGGGCGAAGCATTCGGAAAATAGCCTTGGACGAAAATTGATAATTGATTGCCTTCGGCACCCTACGCGAACGCCCGAATGCTTCGCCCGTACTTCTAAAACCATTGAAATTAATATAAAGTATAAATTATTAATTATGTATTATAAATCCTGAATTATCAATTATGGCTGTTGCGACACTCCATGTAAATCCCGTCACAGGTAACGATGCTAATACAGGTTCTCGGTTAAGTCCGTTAAAAAGTATCACCCGTGCCTTGAAAGCCACCAGAACCCCAGGAATTATTCAGTTAGCACCAGGAACATATAGCA
The DNA here is from genome assembly GCF_014696235.1 of Sphaerospermopsis sp. FACHB-1194. Classification (NCBI taxonomy): domain Bacteria; kingdom Bacillati; phylum Cyanobacteriota; class Cyanophyceae; order Nostocales; family Aphanizomenonaceae; genus Sphaerospermopsis; species Sphaerospermopsis sp. FACHB-1194. The sequence goes on from NZ_JACJPU010000027.1 coordinate 50,655, forward strand.
AGGCTACAGGTGAAGTTTTTCCGCTGATTATTCCTGGGGAAATGCTCATAGTAGGTAACGAATCTAACAAAGGTCAGGGAATTATTATTTCTGGCAGTGGTGAGTATCAAAGTCCTACCTTTGGTTGGCAAGATATCACATTACTGTTGTTAGGTAATGCCAGTTTGTTAGGGGTAACAGTGATCAATCCTGTTTCTAAGGGTACTGGGATTTGGATTGAATCAACAGCACCGACTTTAGCTAATAATACATTCAGTAAATGTGGACGGGAAGGGATATTTGCAACTGGTAAGGCTAAACCCGCCATTTTAGATAATGTATTTGTCCAAAATGCTGCCAGTGGTTTAATGATGGCACGTTATAGCAAAGGGGAAGTGTTGCGGAATGTATTTGAAAATAACCCTGTAGGGATAGCTATTAGCGATTTTGCAGCCCCTCTAGTGGCCAATAACAAACTTGCCAATAACTCGATAGGTATAGCCCTTTCTCGTGATGCTAGTCCCGTATTACGACGAAATTTGATTTGCCAAAATACCCAAGGTGGTTTATTGGTAAATGGTAATGCTGTTCCTGAGTTGGGTAAACCCGAAGATCCGGCTGATAATATTTTTCGTGATCACAAAGATTTTGATATTCAAAATATATCATCTCAAAAAGTGATTTCTGTAGGCAATCAGTTAAATCCTGCCCAAGTTCAGGGAGTAGTAAAATTTCTCGCTGCTACAGCCGATACTCCTAGTCAAGTTGTTAGTACCAGTTTTTCAGACTTAGATGGACATTGGGCAGCGGCGTTTGTAGAAGCTTTGGTGAATAAAGGTTTTATTAGTGGTTTCCCTGATGGCACATTTCGACCTGCTACACCTATTACCCGCGCTCAATATGCTGCCTTAATTACTAAGACTTTTCAACTACCTGCTAGTAATAACCTGAATAGATTTAAAGATGTCAGAACTGATTTTTGGGCAGCTTCAGCTATTGCTAGTGCGGCTGATGCCGGTTTTTTGAGTGGCTTTCCCGATGGTACTTTTAGACCAGGACAAAATTTAACCAAAGTACAGGCGATAGTATCAATTGTTAATGGTTTAAAATTTACAGGCAGTAATCCTAACGGGTTAAATGTGTATAGCGATCGCGCCCAAATTCCTAGTTATGCTACAAATGCAGTCACAGTTGCTACTCAAAAACTGCTAATAGTCAATTATCCCCAAATAGAACTATTAGAACCACTCAGAGAAATTACTCGTGCAGAGGTAGCAGCATTAATTTATCAAGCTTTAGTTTCCAGAGGTGAGGCACAAGTTATTTCTTCTCCCTACATTGTCAAACCAGATACAGAAATTCCCTCATTTTCTGATTTGGTAGGACATTGGGCAGAAGCATATATTCGGGCGTTGGTGAGTATGAATTTAACTCAAGGTTTTGCTGATGGTAGTTATCAACCAGATAAAGCCATGACTCGCGCCCAATATGCGGCTTTAATAGCCGCTGCTTTTAACCCTACACCCAAACGTCAAGGAATAGAATTTATAGATGTTCCCGCTGATTTTTGGGCAGCTAAAGCCATTCACATAGCTGCTAGAGGTGGTTTTGTCGGTGGGTTTAGCGATCGCACTTTTCGCCCAGATCAAAATGTGCAAAGAATACAGGTGTTAGTTTCCCTAGTCAACGGACTCGGACTACCACCAGCTAACAATGCTAATAACAATTTATTAACTGCCTACACTGATATAAAATCAGTACCTGAATATGCCAGAACCGCGATCGCAACCGCCAACCAACACAAAATTATTGTTAATTATCCAGATCCCAAACTGCTTGCACCTACCAGAGAAGCCACACGGGCTGAAGTTGCAGCTATGATTTATCAGGCACTAGTGGCAATTAAACGGGTTAAAGATATTTAGTTATTAGTAACAGGGAATAGGAACAGGATAAAATTCATCAACTCTTGCTATTTTGCTTGTTGCCTTGTCATAACGACAATTTTTAACACTCACCAACTTAGTGTAATGCCTAGCTTAAAACTTTCTCAGACTGGATTGCAAATTACTAAACAAGCTCGTAAAGAAAAAGGTTGGACAATTGATAATCCGCTTTGGTTAGAACAAACCAGTCAAGTTATTGAACCTAACTGTAACTGGGAAAATGCCGAAGTATTTGCAGCAGGGGTATCTTTAGCGACATGGAAACGCTTCCTTAAAGGTGATGCCATTGATGCCTCAGCATTTAAAGCATTTTGTCAGGTTTTGGGTTTAAATTGGCAAGACTTAGTGGAACGTCCTCTCAATTCTTCCATAGCTAATACAGCTAATACAACCCAAATCCCCTATATTCCCTTATTCTTTGGCAGACGTTACGAACTAGCGAAACTTAGCCAAGCAATAGAACAAAGAACACCCCTGATTGTCATCACAGGAATAGGAGGTATTGGGAAAACAGCTTTAGCTGTAAAATTAGCAGAAAATAGGCGATCGCATTTTCAACAAACTCTGTGGTTTTCCTTTCACCACAACCCACCAGCAACAGATAAACCACCAGATTTAGCACCGCAAACCCTACTAATTTTTGATGGTTGGGATGCAATTTTAGGCGGTAACCGCGGGGGACAATATCGTGCAGGATATGAACTATATGCAGACTTTCTCCGCAGTGTTGTGCAAACGTCTCATGATAGTTGTGTGATGATCACTAGCCGCGAACAACCAGAGGAATTAAATCTTTTAACTGCTGCGGGTGCGGTGATTTTTCCCCTGGGTGGACTTATGGAAGGTGCAATTGAACTTTTGCAGCATCATCAACTTACCTTTGATGCTCAACAGTGGATTACTCTAGTTAACCAATATGGTGGTAATCCCTTATTTCTGAATATGGCCGCCAATTTCATCCATGAATTATTTGCTGGAGATGTGGGAGAGTTTCTTGCTTCTGGAACATTAGTCTCTGGTGAATTTGCTCCCCTGGTAACACGATGGCTAGAACAAATTTCTCCTTTAGAAAAAATGATTATGGAGTTTTTAGCCACTAAATTACAAGGATTCACTCGTCAAGAAATACTCTTAAACCTCAAAAATAATGCTGCTAATGGCGATATTTTAGCAGCACTCTTATCTTTAAAACGACGAGCGTTGATAGAAACAATCAAAGATGAAGCAATGGAAAGATTTTATCTACAACCCGTGATTCTTAAATGCGTACAGCGATTATTTAATTGTTAATCAAACGACAACTCAATAATTGAGCTTTTGGATAAGTTTTCTGTAGCTGAGATTGTCGTTTTAAATTTGGGCGACCGTAGGTGGATAACTGGCTAATTACTGATGGTTGCGGTGGAAGTGAGAATTTTTCTTGGCTCAAATCATCAAATAAAATTACTGTATGTAATTGGGAAGTTTGATATTTTTGAGCGTAGGTTTGTGCTACTTTCTGCCATTGTTCAGGAGGACAGTAACTTTTATCAATAAGTAAAATTGCACGTGGAGAAATTTGTGTGATCGCCACTCCCGCAATCAAAAATAATCCCCAACCCCATCCTAAAATTTTGAACAAAGAACGATTCATACATTTACAAATTATTCACAAGTTGGTGTAATTCTTCTCTGAAGAAATCAGATCCCCGACTTCTGTCCATTAGTCATAATTTATTGGACTTATCAAAAGAAGAAGTCGGGGATCGACCTTATTGATTAAACTACCTGAATCCTTACAAGTTGGTTTGCAACAGTTCGGTGAATAGTGTTTGTAGTTTTTGCGGATCGCTGGATTTCACAGTAGTTTCTCGCAACTTCGCAATTTCTTGTAATTCATTTTGATTAACTTCTCCATAACCGATGGGATAGAAACGCACACCACTATATTTGAGAACATTGGCGATTTCGTTAAACCGTAATCCTGTATTCACTTCACCATCACTCAGCAGTAGCAAATAAAATCTTCCATTAGGATCAGTTTTTTGACGTTCCATTAGTTCTGATAAACCGACTATCATCCCGTCATACATAGCTGTTTCTCCATCAGCGATGAGGGAATCAGCGGCCGCTAACAAACGTTTGTGTTGTTGTGTATTAAAAGGAGCAAGGGGAAGTATTTGTTGAGGGCGATCGCTAAATGCAACTAGTCCCACATAGTTACCAGGATTGATTGACTGTGCAGCAATTCGCAGACTGTTTTTGACAGCTTGTAGGCGATCGCCTTCCATTGAACCACTGGTATCAATAACCATCATCAAGTTAACTGTCCGTCCGCCGTCTTTACGCTGTTTCCAATAAGACTGCGCCGCTTTCAGAACTGCACCATTAGGAATGGGTGGTAAAACCCGACTTTTGAACTGTTCATCCGCATTAAAGCCTTGTGTTTTGGCTAACTGCTGCATTTCTGGAGATAAAGCAAATTCACTAAATCGCCGTAAACCTTCATTTTGGGACGCAGTATTCCAATTAAACCCCACCAAAGGATTATCATTAGCTACTCCAAAGGGGATAAACACCACATCTTCAAATCCTGGCAGTTTCTTCAAAGTTTGGTAACTTTGATACTGTAGAGGAAACGCTTGTAGTTTTTGGTTGTCGCGGATAAAAATATCTTTCAATTCCAGAGTTGTCAGCGTTGTAATTAACACCTGATTTTGAAATTTATCAAATACCGAATTTACCTGTGGTGATTGTAATTCTGAGGTAGTGAGAGGTTTACCATCTTGATCATGTCCCGCACTCCGCCAAAATAAAGTGTACAGTAAATTTAAAGATGTACTGCTACTGTAAGGATTGGGATAGCCAACGGTGATTTTGCCCGATAAAATAGCATCTAGTAGTTTTTCAAAGGTGACATCACCGTTTTTTGCTAGTTCTTGATTAGCTTTCCCATCCACCACAAAACCAACAAAGTCAGATACTAATTTGGGAGTAATAATTGAAGTTGTGACTCCTTCAGATGCCAAAAGTTTTAACAATAGCTGATTAGAAGGGGAAAACCCAGCCGGACTTGCTTTTTTAGCCGCTAAAATTCTTGTGGCAGTACCAGAGGGAATATTGCGAATTCCTACCTGAAGAATTTGCCCGGAACTGTTAGTAATTTTCTTGGCATTAAAGGCTTCTGCAACATCCACCAACCAACGTTCATCTTGCTTTTGGGCATTGGATTTTTCCGCTGAACCAAAAATTTCAACATAAGCAATATTACTATCAGTTGATGGCTTGGCACCATAGAGAGGAAAATCTTCCAGATTTGGTAAAGGTTCTGCTAATTTTTTAATACTGTAACCTTGGGCAACTGCATCAGAAATTGTAGCTTTTTCGATGGAGATTTGAGGTAATAAAGATTCTTTTAAAACCCGGTAAGCACTTTCAAAAGAATCTACTTTGGGGGTGGTGCAAGAGAATATTGATGTGCTAATTAAACCGCACAAAAACCAGACAACGATGTGTTTTCGGAGTTTTCTAACAATTTTCATGGCTATTTTTAGATGATAGAATTTTAACACGCAAAGATGAGAATATGTTTAGTGGAGGGCGGTTTTATTTGCTGTAATTATCAATTGCAAAGTTTTGGGAAGATTGATATTAGGATGAGTATGATTGAGGTGGGAGAGTAGGATTTGATCCTGTAATTGTTGTAATTCATCGTGTGTTTGTTGGAGGCGATCGCAACTAATTTGTAACTGTTGCTGGGCTAAGGGACGATAGGTGGAAGATTGCACTTGATTAACTGTTACTAAAGCGAAAACTACCTGCTGAGTCAGAGAGATTACGGTATACAAAGCCTCTAATAATTCGGGAATTAAACTAGGTTCTATTTGAGCAATTTGAGTAGCGAATTGTTGAGTTGCTTCTGCCCATTGATAAGCTTGTCGCCAAGTTATTTGAGAAGTTTGAAAACTTTTATCTATCTGGGTTTCAAGTTTTTTCAAATGCGCCAGAAAAGTCTCGCGTTCTAATAGATTGTGTGTTGATTTTGGCAAAGATTGGTTCACATTCCAACACCAAAACGCTATCATTCCTAATGCGATCGCACCACCAACACCAATCACTAACCGAGTCGTTCCCAATATCACCACAAAGCCAACATATCCGATAATTGCCCCAGCTACAAGCCAGTAAGTTTGCTGGTAGCGCGTCACATTCAATAAATATCCAGAAATAATGCGATTCATCTTAAGCCTGCATTTAAAAACTCTCATTCTCTCTGCGTCTTTGGGACTCTGCGTGAGATAAATCATCTCCCAAATATGGAACATATTCAGAATTATTTACCAATTTCAATTTGCTGTTTTTGACCATCCAACAAACAACTAATAGTCATATCACCCATCAGATTAATTGCAGTGCGACAACGATCAAGAAACCAATCAACCGTAATCAATAAAGCAATATATTGAGTTGGCAAACGTACCGAAGTAAAATTCCCAGGATGGTGGCTAGAATGAGAGCGATCGCAATTTGCAATGATAAAGGAAATTGCTTCAAGAAAATAAAACCTTTGGATTTACTCATGATTTTCATCACTATTAATATTTGACAAATGATTGATTGTCTTAATCTCTAACTGATGACAGCATCAGTTGATTTATTGTTAATTTCTTTAATTATGTTCATTACCTCTTGGTACTCGGCTATTTTCCCTTTGTGTTGAAAGATATCAGCCGCTTTCTGTAAATCCTCAGTAGCACCTTTCACGTCTCCTAATTGCAAACGGGCAATACCTCTGATGCCGTAAGCTTCAGCAACGTTAGGATTAATACGTATAGCTTGGTCGAAATTCTCAATTGCCCCTTGCCAGTTTCCGAATAGCAAGCAGAAAACACCTAGATTGAGGTATGTTTCCTCATCTTGCTCAGAGTTCAACTCCATGATGATGGATGATTGTCTGTCTAAAGCCGTACTAGGAGAAGCTTTAATCTGATCGTGGGCTTTTCCCACAGCAGATATCGCTTGTGTAGACAACGAAAGGACTAACGTAACCGTAGCAGCAGCAGTTGAGATAAAACGCTTCATGGATTTCTCCTTAATGCTGAGGTATATTAGTAATTTCGCTGAATTAGTTGGTGTGCGCTAGTCCAGTTTTGGCTCACTCAGTCACTAATATAAAAGTGAGCTTGACAAATTATTGATTAGCCATTATTGAGCGCCAAGGATGACATGATTTCGTTACGGTACGTAAGCTTTTTGGTACTTTTGCGTAATTCCATTTAAAATATCTGTATTATTTGCTTAATTATTTGCTTAATTATTTGGTTATCGTCCTGAGTTTATGGCTTATTGCATCAATCCCGATTGTTCACGGCGCAAAAATCCTGATAATTGTGCCGTATGTCAAAACTGTCAAACGCCGCTGATACTACAAAATCGCTATTTAATCAAACATCCCTTGCAAGCTGAACAAGATAACTATACAAGGTATACAGAAGTATTTGAAATTCAAGATTTAGTTAACCCAGAAAAGCCGAAAGTTCTTAAATCTCTCAAGGAAGTCTCACCAGAACTAGAGAGACTCTTTGAGCAAGAAGCATCAATTCTGATCAGTTTACGACATCCTGGGTTACCTGTTGGTGAAGTGATATTTCCGCTTGTTTTAAATACAAATCGCCAATTACGCTGTTTTGTCATGGAGAAAATACCAGGACAAGATTTACAAACTTGGCTATCTAAAAATAAATATTTAACATCTTATAAAATAGCATTAAATTGGCTGACCCAAATAACGGAGATTTTGCAATTCGTTCATGAGCAGAAGTTGTTCCATCGGGATATTAAACCTGCAAATATTATGCTTCGTCCTGATGGCAAATTAGTGTTAATTGATTTTGGGACTGCACGGAAATTAACCCAAACTATTGTTAACGGTAAGCAGGTGACAGTTATTCATTCCATTGGTTACACTGCTCCCGAACAACGTGACGGTTACGCTGTTTTACAATCAGATTTTTATGCACTGGGTCGGACTTTGATTTATTTACTGACAGGTATTGACCCGGCCAGCGATAACTATCAAGATTTACGTAATTGGTCTAAATATATCACAGACCCAAAAACTCCGAGAAAATTAATTACCCTAATTCAAACAATGACCGTTGCTGACTATAAGCAACGCCCAAAAAACGCGCAAGTTATTCTTGAGCAAATCACGCAGCTTGAAAAACATCCCCACCTGCAATGGCAAAAATTATTATTAACAACAACTTGTGGTGTTTTGCTGCTAATTGGTGGTAAACAAATATATCAAGAAATTACTATGCCTCGCACTTGTGACCAAATACTATACGATCATCTCAGTTGCGGCGAAGAAAGTCTGATTCCTAGTAGTTTTTGGGGAAATGGTCAGCCTCCACCAGCCAAACAATTAGCTATTGAAAAATATCGCCAGCAAAATTTTGCGAAGGCTGTGATTTTATTTCAAGACGCTTTCAATCAAGAAGCAGATGCAGAAACTTTAATCTACCTCAATAATGCCAAAATTCAAATCCAATTCCCAGCCAATAAGATTTATACAATTGCCGTTGCAGTTTCCCTAGAACGTTCTACTGCTATGGGTCTACAAATACTCAGGGGTGCGGCTCAAGCTCAAACTGAGGCACTAGAAAAAGGTCAGCCTCTGCGAATTATCATTGCTGATGATAGTAATCGTCCAAATGCTAAAGGTGCAATCCTCAATACTGCCCGCAAAGTTGCCCAGCGTTTGGTAAAGTATCGTGATTTACTAGCTGTTGTTGGTCACTATACCAGCGACACCACTAAACAAACCTTGCCTATTTATAGCAAAGCAAAATTAGTGTTAGTTTCTCCTACTGCAACCTCCCATAATCTCAAAGGTTCCTTTTTTTTCCGGACCGTCTCTAGTACTGCTGTTGCCGGACCAAGAATGGCAACTTATGTATTTTCCGAACTAAAACAACGCAAAGCAGCGGTTTTTTATAGTGAAGGTAGTGAGTATGCTGAATCTCTAGCAAGTCAGTTCCGAGCATCAGCAAAGTCGTTATCTGGTCATGTGATTGACCACCAACCAGCTTTTAATCTCGCTAGCAATAAATTTGATGCCAAAATAGCATTAAATCAAGCCCAAAGGCAAAAAGCAACGGCAATTGTCCTGATTCCTGATGCTGGTGTGGGATTGCGTGATAGCATTAAAAAAGCCTTAGAAGTCATTCAATCAAACGTCAACCAATCTTGGATAATTGCAGGTAATAGTCTCTACAATCCTGAATTATTAACATCAGATCAGATTACATCTTCACCAGGAATTAAACGCACAGTTTGGGCAATACCTTGGCATCCCATGAACGAAATTAACTCCGCGTTTGCAGAGCAAGCTCAAACTTTGTGGAAAATCACTAATTTCCCCACCAACACAGAGATTACTTGGCGCAGTGTCAATAGCTATGATGCTGTGTTGGTATTAAGTAAAGCTTTAGAGCAAAACCCTACACGGAAGGGTATTCAGCAAGTGTTGTCTAGCTCCAACTTTTCCGTTGCAGGTGCGACTGGAGTGGTGCGTTTTGTTGACAGCGAACCCAACAATGGGAAAATCACAATGGTGAAACTACAACCTAATTGTCATTCCAGTGGTTTTGTATTTATAGTTCCAAAAAACATAGACAAAGATCTCATACCTTTCATTTGCCGGGAATAACTCCGACAGGGCGAACTACAACGCCACCTATCCCTAGACTAAAAGCTGTCGGGACTAATTGTCATATTTCACCCCATTCTTCCGTTGTGGGTGTGGTGATATCTTCAAAGTATTTGATTTTACCTCGTAAGGGAGAAAATAATTCTTCTGTGGAACTTTTGATGGTTATATTTTCTGGAGTTGGAGTTTCTATAAAAGTTATTAAAACTGGACTTTCTATGATATTTGCTGGAATTTCAGTTAACTCGATTTTACCATTCCGGTAGATTCCTTGAACAGTCTTTAGCATAGTTCATTATCTCCAACAACCCTTAAATCCTGGAAATCCTGATTCAGACAAAATACAAAATCCTGTAAATCCTTAAATCCTGATTCAGACAAAATATCATCATTATTTGGCTTCTTATGGGTCGCCCGGGATTCGAACCCGGAACTAATCGGTTAAAAGCCGAGTACTCTACCGTTGAGTTAGCGACCCTTTTGCGTTTCGCAACTTTTTTAATATAACAAACTCTCTCTAGATTGTCAACTGTTTTTTAGAAAAAATCCGCAGTTAATTTCACCGAGGTAGTTTTGCTTGCTCCTGGCGCTAACACAGTTAGGTTTTCACCAGTATTGAGCGAGTTGCGTCCAGCCGTCCAAGGTTCAAGACAATAAAAATCCTTACCCTTCAACGTCCAGAAGACCAGCATAGCATAGATATCATCATAGTCAAGGGTCAATTTCAACTTGCGGCTATGATCTGTAACTGCTGCTGACTGACTCCGCAAATGACCAAAGGCAAAATCTATCTCATCCCTTGCAAAATCGAAATGACCGTTAAACGGGTGCATTTCCTTGGTTTTCTGGTCTAGATACTGTCCAGAGGGAATATTAAACTCTAACTGGGACTTATCACCACACTGAAAATAGGGATGAAACCCAGCCGAAAACGGCATCGGCACATTAGACAGATTTTGATAAACCTGATCGATGACCAAAGAATTACCTTGTAGCGTGTAGGTAAAAGTTAGCTGAAAATCAAAAGAATAAACAGCGCGTGTTACCTCATTACTTTTGAGAACTACGCTTAAACTAACCTTACCTTCAGTAACTTGGTTTGTCACTTCCCAAGGTAAATCTCGCCCAAAGCCGTGCTGTTTCAGAGTATATTGTTTACCGTTGTAGGTGTAAGTATTATCCGGCAAATTCCCACAGATAGGAAACAAAATTGGTACACCACCGCGAATACTTAACTCTGGGTTAGCGAACCTTTCCGTATCTAAATAGAGAATTTCCTGATCTTGCAAACGCCAACGAGTAATAATACCCCCTCTTTCTGGTACTACTTCCAGATGAGAACCAGCAGTAGTATCCGCGAGGATGTAGGTTTTGTATTGTTGTTGTTGTTCAGTAATGGTAAACATATTTGGTGATTGGTGATTGGTGATTGGTGATTGGTGATTGGGAAAATACAAATAATTTCCCCCTGCTCCCCTGCTCCCTGCTCCCCTGCTCCCTGCTCCCCTGCTTCTTTCCCAGTCCCCAGTCCCCAGTCCCCAACCTATTCGTCTTCTGCAAAGATAAAGCGATATAATTCGCTCGCATCTGGTTCGGGACTGCTTTCTGCGAATTTCACCGCATCCTCAATCACACCCTGAATTTTCTTTTCAATGTCTTTGAGTTCTGCTTCTGTAGCTAGGTTGTGTTCTACCAAATAAGCACCTAGCTTTTTAATCGGATCACGAGAAAACCAAAAATCTTTTTCTTCTTTGCTGCGGAGTTCGTCGGGATCTGCTAAAGAGTGACCACGGAAGCGATAGGTGAGGGCTTCAATGAGGGTGGGTCCTTCCCCTGCACGGGCGCGGGCTACGGCTTCTTGGGCGACTTGGCGCACTGCTAAAATATCCATCCCGTCTACTTCCACGCCTACCATGTTAAACACACTGGCTTTTTTGTAAATTTCGGGATCTGATGTTGCCCGTTCGTGAGCCATGCCGATCGCCCACTTATTATTTTCTACCACAAAAATAATTGGCAGTTTCCAAAGTGCTGCCATATTTAAAGTCTCGAAAAATTGCCCGTTGTTAGCAGCACCGTCACCGAAGAAACAAGCAGTTACTTGATCTGCTGTTTTGTCTCCCAAGACTTCTCGACGGTATTTACTTTGAAAAGCTGCCCCAGATGCAACAGGAATACCTTCAGCTACGAAAGCATAACCACCTAATAAACGATGTTCAGCAGAAAACATATGCATAGAACCACCGCGCCCTTTGCTGCATCCTGTGGCCTTACCAAATAATTCTGCCATTACCTCTCTAGCTGGTACTCCTGCACTCAAAGCGTGAACGTGGTCACGGTAGGTACTGGAAACGAAGTCTTCACCAGGTCGCATTGCTCCCCGAATAATACCACTGGAAACGGCTTCTTGTCCGTTGTACAAGTGGACAAAACCAAACATTTTTCCCCGGTAGTACATTTCGGCGCATTTGTCTTCAAAAAAGCGCCCTAAAGTCATGTCTTCGTATAATTCCAGTCCTTCTGCTTTGGTAATCTGGACTGTAGAAGTATCAAATTTGGGTAACGTGCGTTCTTGAACCATTATTGTGAAGTATCCCTGTCGTAAAAGTTAAAGCTACGGTTTTAAAGTTATAGCAGGAGTCAGGAGTCGTAGGGGCGAACTAGGGGCGAAGTAGGGGCGAAGCATTCGGAAAATAACCTGTGATCAAAATTGATAATTTATCGCCCGAATGCTGATGCTTCCAGCACGCTTCGCGAACGCCCTTACAGGAAAATAGCCTTGGACAAAAATTGATCATGGGTTGCCCGAATGCTTCGCCCTTACAGGAGTCAAGAGTCAAGAGTCAAGAGTAAAACGGCCTTAGTATCTGACCTTGAAATTAGATTCTCCACCTCATTTCTCTGTAATCTGCTGTAAGCAAGTCTTAATAATGTTAGCTGGAAATAGGGCAGCCTTGGTAAAAGTCAATCTGCTAACTATAAAATCTTCATTTCTGACTTAAAAAAGATTGGTATGGAATAGTTAAGGTGTAATTTTGCCATTTTTTAATGTTTATTGCCTATTTTTGGTCTTTGGTGTCGTAACTGTGGCTTTTTATGTTCGCTCTTTAAGTTAGCAATCAGAATAGTCGTTTTTCTGCATAGCCATTAACAATTTTCTGATCTTAATATCAGGTCTGCCTCAAAAATCTTCTTCCCTACTCTTTCTTGGTGTTGCCACAGTCATTGAAATTTTTTGTGTAAAAATTTACTCCTTGTTAAGTAATGGTCATAAAAAATTAATCGTGCTATATTGTGTTATTAAGTTATCAGGATTAATCAATTGTAGTGCAGTTTTATTACTAAGACACTGTAAACAGCTAAAACAAATTACGAATTTTATATTATAGTTGGTTCAACATCTCTACCACTATCAAAAGCTTTAGTTGTGTGTTGAAATGTAAAAGTCTGATAAGAATATATCTATAATTTAGCAGATATATATAATAAGGCAAAGATACATTAAACATACATAAGGCAATGATAACCGAAAGCTAATTTACTTCAGGCTAGTGCATCAGGTAATATCTTGGGGGAAATACTGGTGCTGTGCTAAATCAACAGCTGAAAATAATTCTGGGGATATATTTATTCTTAGCAAGAAACAAAAAAAACTGTTACGATATACACTCAACTGGTATATTATACACGGTATTATTAAAGCTATGATTATGGCACGGTTTTACAAGCCTGGAATGCTCTAGGTTAATCATGTCCGTCTCTGGGAGATGCCACGTAAACACAGTGCAGGGGAAGTAGGCTGTGCGAATTCCGCTTGATTACTACCGAATTTTAGGACTACCGTTGGCGGCAAGTGAGGAACAATTGCGGCAAGCTTATAGCGATCGCATTGTTCAATTGCCAAGACGGGAATATTCCATTGCAGCTATATCCTCTCGTAAACAACTCATAGAAGAAGCTTACGTGGTTTTATCAAATCCCAGAGAACGCAGTACCTACGATCAGGCTTATCTAGCCCAAGCATACAATCCAGATCGGCTTGGGGCAACATCGCTATTAGAAAACAGCACCGAAACCATTAACCGCAATCACGATGTTCAAAGTCTCAGCATCGAAATTGCCCCAGATGAATTAGTGGGTGCTTTATTGCTTCTCCAAGAGTTGGGAGAATACGAATTAGTGCTGAAGCTAGGTCGTCCACACCTAGTAAATAGAAATAAACCCGCAGGGGTGAAAATAGGATCTCATCTTAACAGTGAGGAATTTTTTGCCAGTCCTGAACTGCCAGATATTATTCTCACAGTGGCTTTAGCTTGTTTGGAACTGGGACGGGAACAATGGCAGCAAGGTAATTATGAAAATGCTGCTATATCATTGGAAACTGGGGAAGAATTACTAATGCGTGAAGGTCTGTTTCCTAATGTGCAAGCGGAAATTGCCGCAGATCTGTGTAAGCTACGCCCCTATAGAATTCTAGAGTTGTTGGAACTACCTCTAGAAAAAACCAAAGAACGCCGTCAAGGTTTAGAATTATTACACAGTATTTTAGAAGAGCGGGGTGGAATTGATGGTAGTGGTAATGACCAATCTGGTTTAAATATAGATGATTTTCTGAGATTTATTCAACAGTTACGCAACCATTTGACAGTTGCAGAACAGCATAAATTATTTGAAGCTGAAAGTAAGCGTCCTTCTGCTGTGTCTACATATTTAGCAGTTTATGCCCTAATCGCCAGGGGTTTTGCCCAAAGTCAACCAGCTTTAATTCGTCAGGCAAAGCAAATGTTAATTCGTCTTGGTAAGCGCCAAGATGTGCATTTAGAACAGTCTCTCTGTGCTTTGTTACTTGGACAAACCGAAGAAGCAACTCGTGTTTTGGAACTAAGTCAGGAATATGAAGCTTTAGCTATTATTCGGGAAAAATCTCAAGATTCCCCAGATTTGTTACCAGGATTGTGTTTGTACTGTGAACATTGGTTACAACAAGAGGTATTTCCTCATTTTCGAGATTTAGTCAAAAAACAAGCTTCTTTAAAAGAATATTTTGCTGATAAACAGGTACAAGCTTATTTAGAAGCTTTACCAAAAGATACACAAGCAACTGATGAATGGACTACAATTAATAAACAGTTTTTTACCTCACCAACAATTAATAGTACCCGTTATCACAGCTATCACAATGTTAGTAATGGGATTAATCATGGGGTTAGTAATGGGACAGTAAATTACAACTATACACCTGATCCTGAGTTTTACACCTCAGCACCCAGCGAAGTACCCGAATCTGCTAACTATTCTCCACCAGAATGGCATTCTAGGAGATACAGCAACAGTCACACCCCAGAAATGCCAGAACCGTCGGCGACAGCAGAAGAGGCAGGAACTGAATATTACCAGCAAATCAATGCCGGTAATTATGATGTAACGAGTCAAACTAAAAAGCGTAGAAGGCGCAAGCCCGTTGCAGTTAATAGTCGAGGTCTGGTTTCGGAACATCAACATTCTCATGCTCGACGACGGCGCACTTTTGCTAACTCATTAAATGCAAAAACTCGCTTAGTTTGGCTGGTGTTTCTATCTATGGGAGGTTTGTTAGTTTTTTGGTTGTTAGTTTCTACAGTCTGGGGATGGTTTAACAATGTGTTTTTCCCCCAACCAACTGTCCAGGGAACACCCTTGGCTATAGAATTGAATCAACCACCAGTCACCATTCCTGAACCCAATAGCAGCAAACCAGAAGTACCTGAAGGTCAATTGACACCAGCGATCGCCCAGGACGTGATTGAAAAGTGGTTATCCACTAAAGCCGCTGTTTTAGGTCCAGATCATCAAATTAATCGTTTAAATGAAATTTTAACTGTTTCTGCAATACCACAATGGCAATCAATTGTCAAGCAGGATATAGCAGAAAAACGCTATCGCAAGTATGAACATGATGTCAAGGTAGAATTTGTCAATCAAACCAGCAATATGTCAGATAATGCCGTGGTAGAAGCTACAGTAAGGGAAGTTACCCACTTTTATCAACGAAATCAATTTCAACAGACTTCTCAGGATCGCTTGCGGGTGCGTTATGATTTAATTCGCAAACAAGGTTCTTGGCGGATTCAAGGAATGACAGTGGTTAAAACACTGAACAGTTAAAATAATTCGTAATTCGTAATTCGTAATTCGTAATTAACTGTTATCAAGTTAAAATAATCAAGCATTTGGCAATATAACAATTTCTAGCAGCCGATCGCACCTTTAATACAGATCAGAACAAATAAGATTTGAACATGAAAGCTACACAAGAACAACTAAAAATTAAACTACAACAAGCTTTGGCGGCTGCATTTGGAGCAGATTATACTCAAGTAGATCCCATTTTAGTACCTGCAAGTAATCCTAAATTTGGTGATTTTCAAGCCAATGTGGCTTTATCTTTGAGTAAAAAATTGGGAATGCAACCAAGAGCGATCGCCACTGCTATTGTAGAAAAATTAGATGTATCAGAAATTTGCGAACCACCAGAAATTGCTGGTCCCGGTTTTATTAATTTAAAATTACAAACATCCTATCTCGAAGCACAACTCAACGCTATTAACACAGATCCCCGTTTAGGAGTTCCCAAAGTACAAAACCCACAAAAGGAAATAGTTGATTTTTCTAGTCCCAACATTGCCAAAGAAATGCACGTAGGACATCTACGTTCTACAATTATCGGTGATTGTATTGCGCGGATTTTAGAATTTCGCGGACATGAAGTAAAAAGATTAAATCATGTCGGTGATTGGGGTACGCAATTTGGGATGTTAATTGCTTATTTGCGGGAAGTTTACCCCGAAGCATTAACTACTGCTAACGCTTTAGATATAGGAGATTTAGTTAGTTTTTATCGCCAAGCAAAACAAAGATTTGATGCAGATGAAAACTTTCAAGAAACAGCACGTCAAGAAGTCGTAAGATTACAAGCAGGAGCAGAAGATACCCTTCATGCTTGGAAACTATTATGTGAACAATCAAGAAAAGAATTTCAAGTAATTTATGATTTACTCGATATCAAATTAATTGAAAGAGGAGAATCATTTTATAACCCCTTATTACCCAAAGTAGTAGCAGATTTAGAAACAGCAGGATTAGTAGAAGAAAACCAAGGAGCAAAATGTGTTTTCTTGGAAGGTTTTACTAACAGAGAAGGTGAACCTTTACCCTTAATTGTTCAAAAAACAGATGGTGGTTATAACTATGCAACCACAGATTTAGCAGCACTAAGTTATAGAATTGAAGAAGATCAAGCAAAACGGATAATTTACGTCACCGATGCAGGACAAGCAAACCACTTTGCTCAATTTTTCCAAGTTGCTAAAAAAGCAGATTGGATACCAAATGATGTGGAAATTGTTCACGTTCCCTTCGGTTTAGTTTTAGGAGATGACGGGAAGAAATTTAAAACTCGTTCTGGGGATACAGTCCGGTTAAAAGACTTATTAGATGAAGCAATATCTCGCTCTCGAACAGATTTAGAAGCAAGATTAAAAGAAGAAGGTAGAGAAGAAACAGAACAATTTATTAAAAATGTTGCTGATATCGTTGGTATTAGTGCGGTAAAATATGCCGATTTAAGCCAAAATCGCACTAGCAATTATGTTTTTAGCTATGATAAGATGCTTGACCTGAAAGGCAATACAGCACCTTATATGCTATATGCTTATGCTAGAATACAAAGCATTGCTCGTAAAGGTAGCATTGAAGCCGAAAATCTGAAAAATAATGTAGTCGTTAAAAATTTACAGGTTAGTGCGAAGTGGCGGAAGATGATTGTTCCTATAGGAATAAGTATAGGATCAATAATAGCCAGCAAAATAGCAATTAATGTTTTGAGTGCAATTAATGAAATACCATTAATATCTCCTTTATTTGAATTAGTAGGTATTAGTTATAGTAGCTGGTTTATTTACAGGTATCTACTCAAAGTAGATGAAAGGAAGAAACTGGTCGGAAAGCTTGCAAATTTTAAGGAAAACTTATTTGGCAAATACGACCAAAAGCAAAATGAAGAAATCAAGACTCATTTTATTTTGCAAGAAGAAACTGAGATTTCTTTAGCAAAACACCTATTACTATTAGATCAAGTAATTAATGAGGTTGAGAAAGATTTGTTACCAAATCGTTTATGTGATTATTTGTATCAGTTGAGTGGTAAGTTTAATAAGTTTTATGAAAGTTGCCCAGTCTTAAAATCAGAAGAACCCATCAAAACATCACGTTTGATGTTATGCTATTTAACAGCAAGAACCCTAAAACTAGGATTAGATTTGCTGGGAATTAAAGTTTTAGAAAGGATGTAGTAAGTAAAAGCTGTTGATAGCGAAAAGACGCAGAGAGAAATTATCTTCTTTTGCGTCTTTTTCAAATTCAGGCACTTATGCTATTCCAATACGTCGTATAAACTGTTGTACTAGCAATAGTCATATTTGGAAAGCATACCCTTGCTTTTCTTAGTCTTTATTTCTCTATCACTTCCTTTCTTTCTTTGCGTCTTTGCGTGAGATATAAAAATGAAACCAAAAGTTATTATTAAAACACTCATCACATCCCTGGGTTTCTTAGTATTATTAAACCCCAGTCAAGCATCAGCACAAATTGTACCCCAACCTTGGGTTTCCGTCGGTGGAAAAGATGGAGACGTTACTTACGCTGTAGGTGCTAAAGCATTAAGTTTAGGTGTAGAAGTAGGAACAGGTGAAGACGGTGCTACAGGTGCAGATGTCTTAAAATTCATCAATTTACCTGTAATTTCTCCTTACGTTGGAGTTGGTTACTATTCAGAAGATAAAGGTGTAGCTTTTTCCGGTGGTGTACAAGCAAACGCCACCAAACATATTTTTCTCGGTGCGGGATACCATTCTATACGCGGTTTCAATGGACAACTAGGAATAAAATTCTAATTATCCAAAAATTAGGAATTTGAGACAATAATCATAGCTAAAAATAGCAGCTATTAGCTAAAATTTAGAGTTTACATTAGTCTCAACTCAATCAGGCCAATTTATCAAAATAACAAACTAAATTCCTCAATATATATGGAAATTTGCTAGTCAAACATTAGCTAGGTTGTAAATTTAGCCGATGTTTGACATTTTTATGGTTGCTATCAATTCATTTATATTATAATCTTTAGTTAGTCACTCAAAACTATGCCCTAAGATAGTAGCATAGGGAATATGTATTAATTTTCTCAATCATCAAAGGTAGAAGTAGGTCAATAAAATTACCTGTGTGGAAATTTCATAGTTCTTGTAATTAAGTTAACAAAAGATTTGGATTAATTGTATTAGATAGTCATTAGGATTTTTTTATGCAACCAGGATTAAATCTACTCATTCAACTGGTGTTAGAGTTTGCACCTGTAATGGTAAACATCATCCACAAGCAAACATCAAGTAACTCAAAAACAGACAATTCGCCAATTTTTCAAGTAATTCAAGATTTCATTCACACAGTAGATAATGTTACAAAATTAGATATTACTAAAACTGAATTGAACCAACAACAGCAATTAGCAGTTTACCATCATGCCACACAATTAAAAATAGCTAATCAAGAAAAAGAAACAGCAATTAGACTACCAGAAGTGCATAAAATTCTGGATAGTTGGCCATTGAGATTATATCCTTCCCAACTTTTAGAATCTTCTATTAATTATCAACACACACCATTAAAAGTTTTGTTAGCAGCACCACAAATACAGTTTGATAAATTTGAGGTGCAACCTTCAAAATTTACTGATGAAATTGAACTAAAATTAGCTGAAGGTTTGCGTGAATTTATCAATAATTATTATTCTTTGCATCATCAAGAAAGACCCATAGAATTTTTAGCTGGTGCTTGGGATAGTAAACGGTTTCATAGTGAATCTAGCATCAAGGCTTTATTTAGTGCTTTAAAAAACCAACCTACTTTAATTTTAGAATCAGAAAAAGATGGAGATTATCTAAATTTCCGCATTGGTTATTGGGGATTAGGACAAGATAATTATTACTATAAAACTATTTCTAAATTACCCTATAAGCAAATTTTACAAGATTCTGCTAAAAATCGGGCTTTAGAATGGAGAAATGTTAAAAATCAATTGTTAGCATTAGGTGAAGATTTAGAAGTAATTAACGATTTAGGTAAAGAGAAAAACCGCAATTTGGTAATTTTAGAGAAGATAGAAAAATGGCAATCTCAAGGAATAGATGTTAGTTATTTATCAGTAGAATATGAAATTTCTTCCCAAGACTGGGAATATCTTTATCAAGTTTTAATTACCTCTCATTGTTTAGTTACTGCTTGGGTGACAGATGTTTATCACTTGGTGCATTATGATGTACCTCCCTTGTTACCAAAATTGCTACCAAGTTTAATTAATGAAGGAATAGATAGACAAGTTTTAGAGGTAATTACTGATAGTTATAAACAACTTTACGAAGCTTTCAAAAATGAAAGACGGTTAAAAGTTCCAGAAATTGCTTTACAATTAGCTCAAAGTTTATCTCATGTTTCTAATTCTTTTTGGTTACAGGAACAAGTTGATTACTCCATTAATACCTGGTTGCAAATACGGCAAGTATCATTAACAGAAGTCACTCACCCATTAAAGGCAATGCAACTAGCATTGAAAATCGATGATGAGAATTATATCACTACTTTAAAACAATATTTTGCCGCTATTGGTGATAGCAATAATCTTGTTTATGTAGAGAGTCTTTTAGAAGAAATAGCCATTCTGAAAAATAATCGTAATTTGGGAATGGCGCATCTTAATTATACTCTCAATGGACATTCTGGGAAAGTTTCTTCTGTAGCAATAAGTCCAGATCATGAGATTTTAGTTAGTGGATGTGCAGATAAAACCATCAATATTTGGAATCTACAAACAGGTAAATTAATTCGCACTCTCACAGGAAATTTAGGTGCTGTTTCGTCTGTAGCTATCAGTCCAGATAGTAATTTTTTGGCTGTGGGTAGTTGTGAACATCCACAAAGTAATGTCAAAGTATGGCATTTGAACACTGGTAAACTAATCCATACACTTTTAGGACATCAAAAACCAGTTAATGTAGTCACAATTAGTCCCGATGGTACAATTCTCGCTAGTGGCAGTAATAAAATCAAAATTTGGAATTTACAAAAAGGAGAAAGAATTTGTACTTTGTGGCATTCATCGGAGGTTCACGCGGTTGCCATAAGTCCTGATGGTACAATTCTCGCTAGTGGCAGTTCAGATCACAAAATTAGATTGTGGAATCCCCGCACAGGTGATCATTTACGTACTATTGCAGGTCATTTAGGAGAAGTTACATCAATAGCTATCAGTCCCAATGGAGAATATTTGTTTAGTGGTAGTGCTGACTCTACTATTAAAATTTGGCAGTTAAGTACAGGTAAGTTAATAAATACTTTAAATGGACATACAAATAAAGTAAAATCTTTGGCTGTGAGTCCAAATTGTAAATTTATCTGTAGTGGTAGTGCTGACTCTACTATTAAAATTTGGGATATTTCTACAGGTGAAGTTTTACAAACTTTAACAGGACATTCTGGGGTAGTAAATTCTATTTCCCTGAGTGCGGATGGTAAAGTTCTTGCTAGTGGTAGTTCAGATAAAACTGTTAAAATTTGGCAATTGATGAAATAGGAAAGTGAGAATTTAATGGAATTAATAGAACAATTTAGACCAAATCCTCAAAATCCCTATCCAATAGCAGAACATCACCGAGTTTGCTTTATTAAAAACTGCATCAAATCACCCAATATTATGATTGGTGACTGGTGATGACTCTTTAATTATTGGTAAGTTTTGTGCGATCGCCACTCATGTAAAATTCATCATGAACGGTGCAAGAATCTATTTATTTACAAAATTTATTCTGACGCACCTTATCAATGTGCCAGTTGCGTAAGTCCTGTGTAGTATTATTTTAGTTTTTTACCTAGTTTTGGAGGTTTGCGCTACGTTTTTTTATACCAATACAGCCAGTTAGGTAAATGCTATTATAGAACTACGCTCTAGGCAAGAGACAATAAGCAAGAGTCCAATACTGTTCGGTTAAGGATTTTTCTAGGTTGGGTTGAACGAAGTGAAACCCAACAAACCCTTGTAAATGTTGGGTTATGCCTTCGGCACGCTTCGCGAACGTTCCTCAACCCAACCTACGTTATTTCGTTGTTTTGGGCTTAACCTTCAATATAAACTTTCTACAGTCGCCAAAACAAAAACCTCCTCTAAATAAATAGAGGAGGCATTGTTGTTAAATTGTTGTTAAATATTAAACCTGGCATCGAGCTATTGTGACAGAGGGCAACCCCTCAACTATCGTCGCCGCAGCAGCGTTTCACCTCTGAGTTCGGGAAGGGATCAGTGTGGTTCCACCGCGCCATAGACACCAGGAAAACCCGTTGGGAATTGATAATTGACAATTGATAATTGAAAATTAAAGAATTATCAAAAATCGTTAAAAACCCTGAAGACTGCAAGTAACGCGAAACCAATGTGTTGATAATTAGCAACCCATAATTACGAATTACGAATTATGAATTACGAATTAATGATGAGGTCAAGCCCTCGGTCTATTAGTACCCCTCTGCTACATACATTACTGTACTTCCACATAGAGCCTATAAACGGGTGTTCTGCCCGTGACCTTACCCACTTAAAGTGGTGAGAACACTCATCTTGA
>NZ_JACJPU010000028.1:0-70647 GCF_014696235.1 Sphaerospermopsis sp. FACHB-1194
GTACATCCTATAATCCTGGTTATCCTGATTCAGACAATTATCAATTATCAATTATCCATTATCAATTATCAATCACATCCCGTACATCCTATAATCCTGGTTATCCTGATTCAGACAAAATAAAATCATAATAAAATAATTATATCCCCAGTCACCACCAATTCACATAAAATATGTTATAATTAATATTATGAATAAACCAAAATATTGCATCTACCAATGACCCGATTTATATATGATGAATTTTCTAAAGACTACCTAGAAGAACTCCTGCAAGATTTTGGAGAAATTCAAGCACCTTATAAAATTTCTTCAGAAGTTAGAGAAATAGACGTTTATTTCTCACCATTTCCTCAACAAAATCCCAATATTAAAAAATTGGGACTTTTAGGAGACTTAGCAAAAACACCAGCAATATTTGAACCCTATCGTAACTCTGTTACTGATGAACAGATAGAAGATTGTATTTTGAAATTGTTGGAAGTTAAAAGAGTTCTGAGAAAGGAATTTAAAGACAAAAACACCAAAATTCCAGATCATCAAATCCCCCGACTTTGGATCATTACTCCCACTTTATCAGATAGAATATTATCTAGTTTTGGTGCATTTTCATCAACTAAATTTTGTCAAGGAGTTTATGAAATTGCTGAATATTTCCGTGCGGGAATTGTCGTCATTCATCAATTACCAGAAACTCCCGAAACTATCTGGTTAAGAATTTTAGGAAGAGAAAAAGTACAATCAAAAGCAATTGATGAGTTACTATCTTTAGATACTGACGAACAATTCAAACGAAAAACGCTAGAATTATTCTATGTGTTGATGGACAGAATCGCAATCAGAAACCCTAAAACAATCACAGAGGTAAATATGAAACGGTTAGTTAACTACTATCAACAAGATCGTGATTTAGCGGTTCAAGAAGGTAAAACTGAGGGACAATTATCATTAGTTATCAGACTTTTAACTAAAAAGTTCCAAGAAATAAACCCGAATATCACTCAAAAAATTCAACAATTATCCCTAGAAAAAATTGAAGAATTAGCAGAAGCATTACTTGATTTTAACCAATATCAAGACCTAGAAAATTGGTTACAACAAAATCAGTAATTTGGTGACTGGGGACTGGGGACTGGGGACTGGGATATAATTATTTTATTCTGTAGGTTGGGTTGACGCAAGGAAACCCAACATTTTTATTTAACGCAGATAAACAAAATAAATCATCACTAAAAACGACAATCTCTAAACAACATCCTGTACATCCTATAATCCTGAAAATCCTGATTCAGACAATTATCAATTATCAATTATCCATTATCAATCACATCCCGTACATCCTATAATCCTGAAAATCCTGATTCAGACAATTATCCATTATCAATTATCCATTATCCATTATCAATCACATCCCGTACATCCTATAATCCTGGTTATCCTGATTCAGACAATTATCAATTATCAATTATCCATTATCCATTATCAATCACATCCCGTACATTCTCAAATCCTAAACATCCTGATTCAGACAAAATAAATCATCAATAAAATCATAATAAAATAATTATATCCCCAGTCCCCAGTCCCCAGTCCCCAGTCCCCAGTCCCCAGTCCCCAGTCCCCAGTCCCCAGTCCCCAGTCCCCAGTCCCCAGTCCCCAATTACCCAGTCCCCAGTCCCCAATTACCCAGAAATAGGCCATAAATAAATTAAACCTACAGGTTCAACTCGTACCGCTTTCACTTGATAAGTTCTTTCAATTCTCTCCGGTTCAGTAATTAATTCTATCTCTAATTTTTCCAACCTTTTCACCCAATAACGACGATCTGCGTCTATTTGTTTTTGTTCATCTGCGGGAAATAATGATAATTGTATTTTGGTGGTTTCTTCCTGTTTTTGGGTAATACGTTCTTTTTGTTCTGCTAAAATCTTTTTCATTTCCCCAGCTTCTTTTTTACCCCTTTCAGTTAATTTTTTCTCTGCTCTTTCTGCTAAAATTTGAGCGCGTTTCTCTAAATGGGGAATGAGTTCTGCAATATCCTGACTTGCGTGTTTTTGTAGTCTGGTTTTGATCCCTTCTCCTACTTCATGAAAATGGGCGATCGCTAATGAGTCTTCTAACAACTGCAAGACATCCTGTTTATCCCCTTCTCCCAATGGTTGCAGTCTTTTTTTACCCCGGTTTGCAGGATCTATCCATTCTGCGGCCATTGCGATCACCTCATCATGCAACCTGGCCGCTTTGTCTCCGTATAACGACAACCGCCCCAAAACAATAATTTTCGGGATCGGATCATTGGTTAAACACACAGAAGCACGGGTAAGTTCATCATGTAAAAACCCTTGGGATAAAAACCTGCTTAATAATCTCTGTACTAACCGATGTTCTAAATGTAAATGTACTACATCCCCATCCAAAGAACCTGGATCACGGAAAACTACCGGACGAATAGGTGCTTCCCTGCGCCATTCCCAGGGTTTTTGTCCTCTTTGTTTCGGTACTCGTAAAGTATCTAAAGTTGCTGACCAAGTAGGATCTGCCCCAGTTTGCTGATCCAGTGCTGGAATCATCCACCGGGCAGTTATCGGGTTATTAACCGCCTCACTTTCATCCAGCGGTGTCAATGGGGAAGCGTTGAGAATTTCTAAAGATGCAGAGATGGCCGCCCGGAAATGTTGATCACTTAAATTTAACCATTGCTGTGATTTTTTTAACATTTCTTGCAGTTCACCCAGTTGTTTATTTAGGTCTTTTTGTCTGATTCTTGCTGCTTCCAACTCGGCGTTAATAACTTCTAAATTCCCCTCTGTTTTAGTATCTATTTTATCGGCTTGATTAATTTCCTCCGTAATATTATTGATGCTTTGATGGCGAATACCGTCCGCTAATAACCGGGAAACTTTTTTCTCTACAACCGGTGCAAGACTGCCTAACTCTCGCTGAATATTATCTGTTTTTCGTACCAAAACATCTAAAACTTTATCTTCCACCCGTTGAGGTAAGATAAAATAATAACATCTCACTAAAGGCGATCGCTGTAATTTTCTATCTATCCGTCCGTTGCGTTGTTCCATCCGGCTAGGATTCCAAGGTACATCAAAATGAAACAGATCCGCGCAGTGATTCTGTAAATTTACTCCTTCTCTCGCCGCATCCGTAGCAATTAAAATCCGTAATGGATGCCGACTAGGATCACTATTAAACGCCTGTTTAATTTCTTCCCTCCTGTCATCCCCTATCCCCCCATGAAACACATCTATGCGGTTATCTGCTAGATGGGAATGGGCGATCGCTGCCTCTAACTGTTGTTGTAAATAGCGTTTTGTATCTGTATATTCAGTAAAAATAATCACCCTTTTATTTAACCAAGCAGCGTTATTTTCCCCCAAATCAGGACAAAGATTAACTTTAATCCACTCTATCAGCTTGATAATCCTGGGGTCTGGCTGATACCGTACTTGATCAGCAATTTCCCCCATTTGCCGTAAAATCTCTAATTCCCTTGGTGTTGCTTGTAACCCATCTTCCCTACTAGCGGCGCTCATTTGTGCATCTTCTTCCGCTTCTATTTCTGCCTCTGGTAACTCCGCCCTGTCATCATCCGCCCCCGCAGACTCTAATAATACTGGGGACTGGTGACTGGTGATTGGTGACTGGGAAAAATAGGAATAATTTCCCTTTGCACCCCTACCTTCTTGACTTCTTTCTATAGCAGTTCTATGTACTTTTAAAGTCCGAGCAAAAGCTTCAATAGAAGATAACAACCGCTTTTGTAAAGATGTAATTACCAACATTGCCGCAGCTTGGGCGGTTTTAGAAACATCCTTTAATCTTTCTTCCCGTAAATGACGATATTCTTGTAATAACCGAGATAATTGTAACTCTGGGGCATTTTCTGGCAAATTATCAATAATAATCGGTGTTACCTGACGCTGGGGAAAAGCTTCCCCGATCTCCCGTAAGTCCTGCTTTAATCGCCGTACCATCACCGTATCAAGTAACTGCCGATTTCGCACCGGTACACCCCGACAAAACCTTTGCGGATCAAGAATTTCCAATAAAGCTGCAAAACTATTAGAGTGGCCATTGTGAGGCGTAGCAGACAAAAACAACTTATGTTCAAATCTTGGCGCTACTTCCCGGATAGTCCGGGTAAGGTGAGAGTCCACCGCATATTTAGCCCCACTCGCAGGGGCGGCATTGTGCGCTTCATCTAAAATTAACATAGAAGCGGCGTTAAAATCTCCCAACCAATCCCGTAAAGGTGCAGAGTATGTTTCATCTCTAAGTAAAGCATGGGAAATAATAAACCGGCTGTGAGTCGTCCAAGGGTTAATTCCATAACCTCGTTCTTGACGACGGGCGGCGACAAACTCCCGATCAAAAATCATGAAAGTCAACCCAAATCGGCTTTCCATCTCCTCCCGCCATTGTCGCACTACGGAAGGAGGGCAGGAAATAACAACACGCTTAACTTTCTGCCGCATCAGCATTTCCCGCAAAATTAAACCCGCTTCAATGGTTTTACCCAAACCCACATCATCGGCAATAAATAAGGCTACCCTGGGCATAAGTAAGGCCTTCCGCAGTGGTTCTAACTGATAAGCTTTAACTTCTATCCCTGCTCGATAAGGTGCTTGAAATAACTTAGTATCTGTGGAAGTTACGCAATTCCAGCGTAAGGTATGCAGGTAAGCACTAAATAACCGGGGCTGGTCAAAACCACAATTAGCTACACTTTCCCAGGAAGTAGTACCAATGATTTTTGCGTCTATTTCCCGTTCCCAGAGGACTTCTAACTGTTCTCCTAATGCGTCATCTTCTAAGCAAGATAAACTAACTTTAGTATCTTCTTTATCATTGGGTTTAGGTACTACCTCTTCTACGAGATATTGACGCGATCGCACCCGTACTATTTGACCTGGTATAATATTATTTATGTCAGTTACAGTATTATTCACCTCAACCAGCCCCCTAACTGAGTATTTGCAAGCTAATCATAATCATAATCTGTTTCATATATTTCAACACTGAGTATTTGCAAGCTAATCATAATCATAATCTGTTTCATATATTTCAACATCTGGTGAAACCCCAGTAGCAGATAAATCTAAAACATCATCTGTCAAGCTGATAATTTCCCCCCTAAAAAATTCCGCCAGGCTTTTAGCTGCTTTTGCTACTTGTTCAGCATTCCAAGTTGATACAGGTGCTGGTGATATGGGTGATTGGTGATTGGTGATTGGTGATTGGTGATTGGTGATTGGTGATATGGGTGTTGGTGATATGGGTGTTGGTGATATGGGTGTTGGTGATATGGGTGCTGGTGATATGGGTGTTGGAGTTAGTGGGGGTGCAGAATTATCTACTGAAGCTGTATTCGTAACTACAGGCTCAATTTTCGGTGTAGGTGGAGGTGGTGGTGGTGCGGGTTGTGATGTAGGTGGAGGTTGATTATAAATAGGGGTTGTCGGTAGTTGCTGAACACTAGTAGAATCTTGTGGAGGCGAATTTTTTTTAGCTGTGGCAGAAGTAGATGAAGTTGCTTTTTCCAAACTTACTTGGATGTCACGTTGAAAAGTGTGGTGAAAAGCAGTTGTAATGATAGGTAAATAAGATTTAACTTTGTCATACCATTTAGGTTGTACAGCAACACGAGCTATGACATCATTTAACTCGATTAATTGGCACATTTGACCTAGTAAAGTTCGTGGTGGTAACTGTTGGATGTTATTACGGACTTGATGCCAAATCTGATTTAAATCATACTCCGATCCCGCTACTACTTCCTGTGGGGGTGCTGTGGGTGTTGTCTCAGGTGCAGGAGGTGTATAAACAGGTTCTGCTGCTGGTGTGGATATCGTGTGAGGTGCTGTGTTAGGTGCTGAATTTTGATTTGGTTGATGATTTGGTTGATGATTTGGTTGATGATAAGCTGGTGCAGGTGCAGAGACTGGAGAATGGTAATTTGGTTGAGTATAAGCCGGTGGTGGTGCAGATACAGCAGATGTATTTGCTGCTTGGGGGATACTAGGCGCTTGTACCTGAATATTTGCACTAGGTAATAAACCCAGTAATGTGACTTCTAACCACAAACGGGGTTGAGTAGTATTTTTGAGTTGTACTTCGGCTGTTCTTAAATGTTGCTGTCCCCGCAGAATTGTGGTTATATCTAACCTGTGGGCAAAGTTAACTAATAAAGTCCAAGTTTGTTGAGTACAAGCAACTAAATCTTGTCGAGTTGGGGCGGTTTTGGCTATAAGTAAATCTCGATAAAAAGCGGCTAAATTTTGGAGAATGATTAAGGGTTCACGTCCTCGATCTAGGATTTTGCGGGTAGAATCTAATACTATTTCTGAGTTATCTTGAGCGATCGCCTCTAATAAAACCAGCAAATCTTTTTCACTCACTGAACCCACCAAGTCCCAAACCTGATCCGGTGATACTTCCCCTGGTAACAAAGCTAATTGATCTAATAAACTTTCTGCATCCCGCAAACCACCCTGTGAAAGTTGGGCTACCAATGTAATAGCATCTTGAGAAATATTAATACTTTCGTTATTAGCAATTTTACTTAAATGTCTAACCATCGCTTCTAACTGAATCCGCCGAAAATCAAACCTTTGACAGCGGGAAATAATTGTTGGTAATACTCGCTGGGGGTCAGTTGTCGCTAAAACAAAAACTACGTGCTTAGGTGGTTCTTCCAGGGTTTTAAGTAACGCATTAAACGCGGCGGTACTTAACATATGACATTCATCTATCACATAAACCTTATAGCGACACTGCACCGGAGCAAACTGCGCTTTTTCTATCAATTCCCGGATATTATCAACACCAGTATTACTAGCAGCGTCAATTTCAATTACATCCAAAGAATAGCCTTTGGTAATGCCTTGACAAATATCACACACTCCACAGGGTTCAGCAGTGGGATTGTTACTTTTAAGACAATTTAAAGACTTAGCCAAAATCCGGGCGCTGGAAGTTTTCCCCGTACCTCTAGGACCAGTGAATAAATAGGCAGGGGCGATTTTTGCCGAATTAATGGCATTGGTGAGGGTAGTAGCGATCGCCTCTTGTCCCACTAGTTCAGCAAAACTCTTGGGGCGATACTTATGGTGTAGGGGTTCGTAAGGCATAAAGAATAGGCAGTTAACAGTGAACAGTTAACAGTTAAAGTAAATATATGTAAATATCTATGGAGTATCACCACCAACAAGAATTTGGGGTTTCACTATTTTAACAACTGATGACCATTTCCTCTGGCAAAGAAGGGAACAGGGAGATGGTGACTGGGGACTGGGGACTGGTGACTGGGGACACTTCGACAAGCTCAGTGCATCGCTGGGGACTGGGGACTGCCTCCTTACATAGCACCTTGTTACCTAACATCGCTAGAATTTTAAGAGCAAGTCCTAAGTTGACAATTTCATAGACAAAACTATACTTATATTGACAAAAATCAATATATTTTTAGGAAAAAATCAACTACTTGATATATAATACGGTGATATCAAGTATTGAATTGAGACTATTGCCGACGCGAAAACCAAGCAATGATGGTGGTAGTCTTTTTCAGAAACTTAATTGGAACACAATCGCGTCTGGCTAAGGCGTGAAAGTCTACTGAGGGATAACTGCTCCCATGCTCCCGTTGAAGTAGAAAGTAAAGTCTAGTTTTGTCTAGGTTTTATATAGCAGGTAACAATCAATGGTGCAGCAGATGCTCAAGCGGGTAATTCAGTGGCTCAAAAAATTGTTCCAGAGTTTATTTGCTAGGAAACATAGTCCTAAACCAGTACAGCAGAATATTGAGAAAACAACCGCACCACCTCTGAGTGATACGGATCTAGAATTTCTGTTTACAGAACTGTTAGCAGGAGTTCATCAAGCTAGAGGCCAGGCTTGGGCGCAAAACTGGTTACATAAAATTGAACATCGTGTCAGCACTCAACAATGGCTAGATTGGCTAAATCACTTTGGAGAGAGATTATTAGCATCTACTAAACCTCATAATGAATTAGCGGCACGGTTAGTACAGTTGGGTGAGTTGGAGGTTGGTGAAGTTGGCGACCTGGCATACAATATTGGTATGCAATTGCTGACACGCACCCAAGCAGAACCTATTTGGGAATATGATGGACCCGATGCTGTCAGTCCAACTGTCTCTGAGGAGAATTTTCCAGAGGAAGAATACCAAACTGTGACTTGGGATGAATTATTGGTGATTTTGCAGGAAAATGACATCTTACGTCAGCAAATTGTACAAGATTTCGCTATTGAAAGTGATGACCCACAACAAATTATTCAGGTACTCATAAATAAATCTCAGACAATGGGTGAATCTGCTGGATCGGAAAAGTCAGATCAACCCATTCCTGAATGAATTGATGACAATATGATGACAATATTAGGTAATTAAATGATTTTTTTGACACAAGGATAGCTACAATCTAGGAGAAAGAAAATCCAAGAATGTGGCAAATGCTCAGGTGGCTATTGCAGTGGCTTAACAACTTATTCAAGTACCCCTTTGGCAGTCGTCGAACTCATGAGTTCAACGGCGATGAGGTGTCTATGGTAGAAAAGTCTCTACCAGAATTAACCAACGTGGATCTGGAAGTATTGTTTAATGAGTTGCTTGAAGGTGTACATCAAGCGCGGGGACAACAATGGGCGCTGAAGTATTTGCAGCGAATGGAACCCCGGATCACTGTTGAGCGTTGGATCGATTGGTTGCTGATATTTGCTGAAAAGTTGCTTTCTTCACCAGCGCCCAATAGTAAGATCGCAACGCGAATGGTACAACTGGGTGAACTCAACATCGGCAAAGTTGGAGAACTGGCATCGGAAATTGGCATCCAGTTGTTAAGCCGTGAGTTCTTAGCCCAAAACTTACCGCAAAATCTACAAAAAACTCCACAACCCGCAGCGGTGGCAACCACACCACCAGTAGAACCATCGTTAAAAACTCCAGGACAACGATTGCTGCGGGATTTGGGTGAGCAATTATGGCAGTATGAACAGAAGGAAACTGTAGATATTGCACCAGATATTGCACCAGATATTGCACCAGATATTGCACCAGATATTGCACCAGTATCCATGAGATTGGAGGAGTCTTGGCCAAGTAATCTACAGCATTTGAGTGTCCAAAATGCAGTAGCAGAAATATCTGATGTGATTTATGAGTATGTAGGGGAAGAACACCCAGGGACGGTGAAAGCAGAAGTAGAGGAAGTTGTAGCCTCTCCCTTGGCAGAAAATTGGGATCAGTCGTTGACTAATTTGCAGCCACAAGTAGCCCAAACTCTGGATGAGTTGGTGATAAGGTTGGAACAAAGTACCAGTTTAGTTCAACAACTAGCTTCGGAATTAGCATTGCGTGATGCCTACGGTGGGCAAAGCCATCTTCCGGCAATAACTCAACGTCTGAGTTATCAACTGACTGTCACTAACCAGGCGGAAATCTTATTTTACCAAGGTTTACAACAAGCTAAGTCTGGTGATTTGTTGGGGTCTTTGGCTTTTTATAGTCAAGCTATTAAATTGCAACCAGAATCTTACGAGTATTGGTTTAATCAAGGGTTGACTTTGTTTCATTTACAAAGGTTTGAAGAAGCGATCGCTGCTTATGACCAAGCAATTAGTCTCAAATCTGATTTCTCTAAAGCTTGGTACAACCGGGGTAGTGCTTTAGGAGAGTTGGGTGATTTTGATGGGGCGATCGCTTCTTTTGATCAAGCTATAGAGTTTAAGTCTGAATACCAAGAAGCTTGGGCTAGTCGGGGTTTAGCCTTGCTCAAATTAGGTCTGATTTGGGAAGCTATTTCTAGTTATGATCAGGCTTTGAAATTACAACCCCAAGATCAGGAAACTTGGTATTACCGAGGAGTTGCTTTGGGGGTAGGTGAGCAGTTTGAAGAGGCGATCGCTTCTTATGACCAAGCTTTAAAAATTCAACCAGACTATCATGAAGTGTGGATTGACCGGGGTGTGGTGCTATTTAACCTCAAACGCTGGTCAGAAGCAATTGAATCCTGGGACGAAGCATTAGCTATTCAATCTGATTTTTACTTAGCTTGGTATAACCGGGGCATCGCCTTAGAAAACTTAGGCAGACGCGAAAAATCTATTAAATCCTATCAACAAGCCATCACCATTAAACCTGATTTTCACCTCGCTTGGTATAATCAAGCTGTAGCTTTGTTTTACTTGGGAAGACTTACAGAAGCTATTTCTTGCTATGACAGCGCCTTAGAAATTAAACTCGACTATTGGGAAGCTTGGCTTGGTCGCGCCTTAGCCGTGGGGAATGTGGTTAATAACAAAGCATCTCTGAGTTTACCCAGTAGCATAGCGAAATCTCATCCTACCCTCAATCAGGGAGGTTATGAGGGCAAAATAGCCACTTATGAAGAAGGTTTAAAACATCTCCGCCCTGATACCCACCCAGAAGGTTGGGGAAGATTGCATTTAGCACTGGGTAACACCCACTACGAACACGGCAAAAAGCAACCTTCACCCCGCTATTATTGGCAACAAGCGTTAACTGAGTATCAACAAGCACTATTAACACTCACTTATGAAGATTTTGCAGAATTGCATCTAGAAGTATTGCAAGCTGTAACCAAAGTGTTTGTTGCTTTAGGGGAAATAGAAACAGCAAAGGAATTACAAAAACAAGGTCTAGATTTATTACAACAATTACTAAATCAAAGCACCTGCTCGGAACAAAACAAAAAACAACTCGCTTTGAAATTTGCAGGTTTCATACAATTAGGAGTTGATTTAGCGGTAAATGCAGGTGATTTAGTAGAAGCTTGGGAAATTGCTGAACATGGCAAAAATACCTGTTTAAAACTACAGCTTTCTGGTGGGAGTAATGAAATTTATTCCCTCAACTATCAAGGGATTCAACAACTACTCAATCCGCAAACTGCGGTTATTTACTGGCATCTTAGCCCGGTTGCTTTACACACCTTTATTATTAAATATGATGCCCCATCACCGCTACTTTTATTAACACCTATCCAAGAGGTAGAAGTCATACCAGAAGCAGTAAAAAGGTTACTAGAATTTGAAAGCTGGCTAGACTTTTGGCAAAAAGAATATCAAGAATATTGCCAAAATCAAAACTTAGAAAATCCCCTGGAAAATTCCTGGTGCGTGGATATGGAAGGCAGATTATTAAATCTGCGGAATATCCTCAATATTCCCACCATTATTCAGGAACTGGAAGGAATTACCAATCTAATTTTAATTCCCCATCGGGATTTACACAAATTGCCTCTTCATGTCCTTTTCTCTCTTGCACAACCAGATGTAAATTACACTATCCATTATCTCCCTAGTATTCAAACGGGTTTGGATTTAAACACCAATGGGTTATCAAATTGGCAACAGCAAAAATTCCTAAGTGTGGAAAATATCAAACCAGCAGTTAATGAGGAAATACAGCAAGAAATACAATTTGTTGACTTTGCAGCAGCAGTGGTGAGACAGATGTTTGATAATTCCCAACACATCCAGGGTTCACAAGCGACAAAAGATAATTTAGAAAATGCCCTAGCCGCAGATTATAACATCTTGCATTTTACTGGTCATGCGGTTAACAATTTAAGTGAAGTTGCAAAATCAGCTTTAGTTTTAGCAGATGAAGATAAACTGACTTTATCAGAAATTAGTCAACAGACTTTTAGTAATTACAATCTGTTTACTCTCACTAATGCTGAAAATGTTAGTCATAATATTCAAAATATCAGCAGTGAATATGTGGGTTTAACAACTGGGTTGTTAAATAGTGGTGTTCCTTATGTATTGAGTACACTTTGGAATGTGGAATCATCTGCTAATGCTTTAGTCATTATAGAGTTTTACAACAGATTACTTTTTCATCACTCTCCAGTTACTGCTTTAGCGGAAGCTACAACTTGGCTAAAAGAAATAACTGTTGCAGAACTGATCACAGAGTATGAAAATTTACTCAATAATCTGCAACCAGAAGAGTTGAAATTGAGGGATTTTGTCACGATGCAAATTGATAAACATCGCCAATTATCACCTCAACAACAGCCTTATAATCATCCTTACTATTGGGCGGGATTTATCATTGCTGGATGTAATTGAATGGATCTTAAAATTACACATTACCTTAAAAACTGTGCATTTTGGGTCTGATAAATTAGAAAATCTGGGGATAACAGATAGCTAAAACTATTCCCTATTCCCTATTCCCTATTCCCTATTCCCTGCCTCAACGAAGGGACTTTTTCAGCAAACCCTATCTAGGGTTTGCTGAATAAACCTAAAACCTTGATATATCAAAGGTTAGAGGCTGATAAACACAGAAATTAGTGCAAGGGTTTTGAAGGGTATACCGGAAAAAGTGTGCATTTTTTGGGATTTCAAGAGATGGCAAAGAAATTTTCAAATCTCCTCCTGACTCCTGACTCCTGACTCCTGACTCCTATGCCCTCACGGAAAGACTTTCTCAGCAACCCCTATCTATTTTAGATGAAATGTTGAAATTGGCAGTGGTGGTTAATTCTTTAGAGGATTTTCAACAGGCTTTGAAATCTGCAACATCAAATTGATAATCTCCGGGCTAGAATCTACTGTAGAGACGTTCCATGGAACGTCTCTACATTCTTTTTCGGAGAGGTCTAATTGACAATTATCAATTATCAATTATCAATTATCAATTATCAATTATCCTATCTCATATTTTGTTTTTTCTCAGCTTTCGGATCACGATTTGCTACAGCAGCTAATTCTGCATCCATTAAAGTTTTACCTGTTGCTGCTAAATAAACATCATCTAAACTAGGACGAGATTGGGCAATACCAAAAATGGGTAAACCTGCATTATTTAACGCTTGTTGAATAGAAATTAAAGCGTCATTTTGGGGAGTAACTACCAAATTTAAGGAGTTACCTTGGGCGGAATTAATGATAATTTCTTGCACAAAAGGTAAAGATGACAGCAGATTTTTTGCTTTGTCTGCTTCTTCATTTGGTGAAAATTCGCGGATGCGTAAGGTAATGCGATCGCCTCCTACTTGATCTTTTAATTGGGAAGGTGTACCAGTGGCAATTACCAAACCCCGATCTATAATTGCTACCCTATCAGCTAAAGCGTCAACTTCTTCTAAATAATGACTGGTGATGACAACCGTAGTCCCCCCAGCGCGTAATTTTCGCAAAAAGTCCCACACCACAAAACGGCTTTCTATATCAAGTCCTACCGTTGGTTCATCTAATACTAAAACATCTGGGGAATGTAATAAACCAGCGGCCAAGTCTAGACGTTTGCGTAAACCACCGGAATAAGTGCCGGTTTTCTTATCTGCGTATTCCTGTAACCCGAGTAAATCTAATACAGTGTTAATGCGTTCTTTGATAACTTTACTGGGGAGGTGATAAAGTGCTGCTTGCAGTTGTAGCAGTTCTCGACCGGTTAAAACCTTATCTAAAGCCACCTCTTGAGCGACATAACCCAGCTTTTGACGTGCTAGTTTAGGGTTATCTAACA
The DNA here is from genome assembly GCF_014696235.1 of Sphaerospermopsis sp. FACHB-1194. Taxonomy (NCBI): domain Bacteria; kingdom Bacillati; phylum Cyanobacteriota; class Cyanophyceae; order Nostocales; family Aphanizomenonaceae; genus Sphaerospermopsis; species Sphaerospermopsis sp. FACHB-1194. The sequence continues at coordinate 13,538 of NZ_JACJPU010000028.1, forward strand.
CCGAGATTCCCGAAACTTCGATTTTTCCAGAGTCAGGGGTGGTGAGGGTACACAAAGCGCGGAGAGTAGTGGTTTTCCCTGCACCGTTGGGACCAAGTAAACCGAATATTTCCCCTGGTTTCACCTCAAAGGAGACATCCTTAACAGCGACTACAGAACCGTAGCTTTTTTTTAGATTTTCGATTAAAACTGCTGAGGCCATGACAGCAATAAATCCTAACTATACATTTCGCAACAATCTATTTTCTATTGTACGAGTTAGGCGTTAGGTGTGATGAGTTCTGGGTTTCATTTTGAGAAACTTGTTTTTTGGTATAAAGCAGTACAGTGTCTCAATCAGGATTTCCAGATTTTCAGAATGAACAGAATTTTGCAGAAAAAGCCGAATTTTACCATGACACAAGAGTTAAGGGGTTCATTTTTTTTTATTTTTTGGGGCAATTTTGGGATAAAATATGTTTTATAGATGTTTGATAGTCTTTAGGGAATAGCCTAAAAACCTTATATATTAATATATACTAATAGTTTTAAAACAAGCCCGTGACGAGGATTGAACTCGTGACCTCACCCTTACCAAGGGTGTGCTCTACCACTGAGCCACACGGGCAAAATTGAAATTTACTTTTCGGGTTTTTGATGATTTATGAATTACAAAGCTGAGAATTTAACTCGACACTCAGCTATTGTAACCCATATCATCTCAAAGTGGTGGGCCGGGCTGGATTTGAACCAGCGTAGGCGCAAACCAACGGATTTACAGTCCGTCTCCATTAACCACTCGGACACCGACCCGCTTCGTTCCACTTTTCCTATAGTAGCAGCAGTTTTTAGGTTTGGCAAGGGGTTGGGAAAACTTTTTTTCAAAAAAACCGGAAAGGCTTAAATCACAACGGTTTCAGATGATTAACCCCTGAGTTAACCTGTTTCTTGCAGGGAGTGTAAGCGGTGATCAATGTCATTATCTCAAAGAGTGTTTAAATGTGATAACTGTGGCTTTGAGATTGACAGAGATTTAAACGCTGCGATTAATTTAAAACAAGAAGCGGTCAGATTGATCGTGTTAGCCTGTGGACTAGATAGTGCCGACACTGCTAGGGTGAAACAGGAAGAAAAAGCCAACTTTTGTTAGCATTAGTTAGCTTTTTTGTATCGGGTAAAATTCCAACCGATAACGATAAAGCGCCACCGGACGAGAACCTGCGGTAAAATAATCAGGATCTTGGGGTGAAAGGTACACAGCAGTCACTTGATCTGCTTCTATTGTTGGGTATAATTTGGGGTCAGATGTGGAAACTAAATGATAAGCTGTGGTAGATTCTACATTGTTAAAATAGGCACGAGAACCACCTTTAAAATATTGTTGAAAAACTTCTGCGCTGATAAATTTACCATCGGGATTTTTTTCGGTTGTGCGTGCGGTGACTACAGAAACTAATTGGCGATCGCCACGAAAAAAGGTAATTTGACGATTAGGAGATTCTGGATCTAATTTAACTGCTAATACAGCATCATCTCCTAAATAAGCTCTGGATAAGTTCAAACTGTTAAATACTCGATCAGCTACTAAAATTAGTGATTGTTGATTTTGTGATTGTTTATTTGTTTTAAAGAAAAGATTGAAACCTGAATTTTGTGGTTTAACTTTCACAAATCTCACTACAAAATTCACAGGTTGATTTAATTGACTGCGATTTGCTTCAAATCCTGGTGTGATAATATCTGGTGCTAAAGGTGCAGCTAAATCTACCAAGGTACTGGTGACATTCCAAGTTCCAGCTATCCAGTCAGGGTAAACTAAATCTCCCTTTGCGGGTTTGACTGATGTTAATTTTTCCCATTGTGTAAAGTTGGCTAATTTTTCGGATAATTCACCTGCTTTAGCTTCTGCATTGGTAAATAAAAAGAGGATGATTAAACAAAGACTTAAAATGGTTTTCAGGAACATAATCAACAACTCAAAAAAATCAATTTAAATTTCAAACATTAAATTTCCAACATTAATCTGATGTTAATCCTGTAAGGGTTTAGCACTGCTAAACCCCTACTTATGAATTTTGATGCAGATAAACGATTTATTGAATCAATCAGTTGCAAAAATTACAAACTTTCTAGCGGTAAAGGTTGCCAAACTTCACCGTATTTCTCCCGTAAAGCCAACCAATTTTCTACCTGTCCCGCTTCATATTCTCCGGGTTTACCCCATTGTAAAAATAGGCTTAATGCAGGTTCTTCTTTTTCATCTAAAAACCGGATAGCGTAGGTTGTAAAATTACCTCTTTTAGCTTCACCTGTTTCAAATTTCACCTTGGTGATTTTATCCATATTCAAATGAAATTCAAATCCTTCGGTGTGCATATTCGCATATTTACCTTTTGGTAATTCTGCATAAAATAGTTTTTCTATTTTTCCTCTAGCTTCTAATACTGCGGCGCTGCTAGTGACTATTAAACGCAAAGTTCCTAAATTTTCGCAAGCTTCCAAAAATTCTTTCAATGTTGTATTCATACGCCTAATGTAAATTACCAAAAAGGATGTCATCTATATTATAGATGTATTTTATACTATATATGATATTTTTGTCTGAATCAGGATTTGCAGGATTTTTGTTTTTATCATAATTTATAAGATTTTAGTCATGAAGATGCAGGATAAATCAGATATCTGAGGAAAGATTAGTGTTGTGAATATTGAATCATTAATTATTTGCAGCATCTTCAACAGCAAAATGAATTTATCTAACTGACAGTAATTAATATTAATACCTGAAATCTATATTTATCAATTATTATATTAATTACAGCAGATTGCAGATTAATCAGGTACAGAATATAACTTGAAACCTAGACAGAAACAGAGTTTTACTCCTGACTCCTGATTCCTGCTGTATCAATTTAAATTACATAATCCTGTGAATCCTTTAATCCTGGAAATCCTGATTCAGACAAAAAACTCAACCCAACCTACAGAATATTGACGAATATTTAACTCATCAAATCTTGAAACATCGCTGTACTTAAATAACGCTCCCCAAAAGAAGGCTGAATCATCACTATTAATTTACCTGCATTTTCTGGCCGTTTACCGATTTTAATTGCTGCACACAAAGCCGCACCAGAAGATATACCTGATAATAACCCTTCTTCTGTTGCTAATTTGCGTCCATATTTCATTGCATCTTCATCATCAACTTGAACCACTTCATCAATTAATTCTGGACGCAAAACATCGGGAATAAAACCAGCACCAATACCTTGAATTTTATGAGAACCAGATTTACCACCAGAAAGCACAGGACTTTTACTAGGTTCAACAGCAATAACTTGAAAATTCGGTTTTCTTTGTTTAATAACTTCCGCTATTCCGGTAATAGTTCCCCCAGTTCCTACCCCAGCAATTAAGATATCAACTTCCCCATCTGTATCAGTCCAAATTTCTTCAGCGGTGGTTTCTCTGTGAATTTTTGGGTTAGCTGGGTTGCGGAATTGTTGCAACATAAAAGCATTGGGAGTATTTAGTACTATTTCCTCTGCTTTATTAATTGCTCCCCGCATTCCTTCAGTACCAGGTGTTAATTCTAAATTAGCACCATAAGCACGCAACATGGCGCGTCTTTCTTGGCTCATGGTTTCTGGCATGGTTAATATTAATTTGTAACCACGGGCGGCTGCTACCATTGCTAAACCAATGCCTGTATTTCCTGAAGTTGGTTCTACTAAAATAGTTTGTCCTGGTGTAATTAAGCCCTCAGCTTCTGCTGAAATTACCATACTTAAAGCAATTCTATCCTTAACAGATGCTGCTGGATTCATACCTTCTAGTTTAACAACTATTCTGGCTAATACTCCCTCAGACTGAGGAATTTTGTTGAGTTGTACTAACGGCGTTCTACCAATAAGTTCTGTTACGTTTTTAGCAATTCGCATTTATTAACCCCTAAAATTATCCTCAGATTATCCTAAGATTATCCTAAAATTGTCAATAATCATTCTATCTCTTTATTCATCATACTCGGTTTTTAGATATTTTTTTGATAGTTGAGTAACATTTATTTTAAGAATTTTATCTATCAACATAATTTTCTTGTAATTCCTCACTTGATCAAAATCCAAAAATATTTTGCCAAAATTTTAATTGGTAAAATTTTAATTGGCAAAATTTTAATTGCTTTTTTGATTTCTTTAGTTTATTTTTAATTCAGTTCCAATTTGTCATGATATACTGTTATTTGAGTACAGAGTTCATCATTAAAAATCATCTTTAAATATCCTCAAGTATTTGCCCATAAAGCTTTACAGTTGAGTACAAAAATCCCCGCACCCCACCTGATAAATGCTAGTACCCCCCATTACAAATACTAGCACCCCTACCCTCAAAAATTTTTATAATTCTTACTAGATAAGACTTACAGCCTTTGAGTACAACTTTAATGATTTTAATAATTTCAATTCTGGTGGGGTAAACTGTGTGCTAGGGAGGCAACTGATATAAACATTTATAGGATTTACGCAGAGATTCCCCTCTACCCCCCGAAATTCCTAGACGCAAGTCTGGTGAACTAGGGGGGACTTCTTAACCATAATTAAATGGTAATCTCTATTCACAAGCGGTTAAATTCTGTCAGTATTATTGATTACTAAATCTAGCATATTTTAGGAGTGGATTGGGATTTTTTATGAATTTTTAATTTCAATTGCTTGATCAACATTTATGAGATTCGCTATTTACATTTGTAACTGATCAAACTGCTGGGTTTAAATTTTAGATTTTAGATTTTAGATTTTAGATTCACAGCAAAATTTAAATATTAGGTATTATCTACCAATTTTATATTTTGAATCTAAAATTACTACATCAAATCTAAAATGTGATAGCTGTTTGAGAAATGGCAATCAGAAGGTGCAGCAATAACCCATAAATTACCTTTAATTAGATTTTATTACTGGGTAATTGTAACCTAGCGAGGTAGAGCAAACATGAAATTAAAAATTTTCAATGTGCTAACAGTTGGTTTGGTTACTTTAGCTGTACTTTCTCCGGGAATAATAGTTTTTAATTTAATTTGGGGACGACATCTAGAGTTAGTTAAGACACAGAATTTATCTTGTGAATTCACGAAAATTAATCAAGGTTATGCTTCTTTTTCTTTCTCAAATCAGAGTGTAAATACTCTGGAATCTCTAACTCAAAAAAAAATACCTGCAAATAATTTTTTTCTCCAACTGCAAATGATTGTTGAACAATATAAAATCGTCACAATTTTGCAATGGTTGGTTTTAGCTACACCTATTTGTATTGGTTTGGGAATCATTGCTTACGATAGATATCTTGTTTATCGTGCTGCTGTTTTCAAAGCGCAAGTAGAAATGTTAGAAAGACTTTGGCAACAAAGTATTGAACAATAAATCGTAAGAAGTCAGGAGTCAGGAGTCAGGAGTCAGGAGTCAGAATATTGTTTTTATGAGGGATCTACTTCAAGCAAGTTTTTCATAAATTATGAATCATGACTCGAAAACTCTAATTAATTGTCAATACTGTATCCTGAATCCTGAAAATAAAGCAATAATTTTCAAGTTTCTTGTTCACCATAAAGTAAATTACCATGTCAGAAGAACGCCAAACTCAGTATTTTAATTTGATTGATGAATTACTCAGATGTCCTAATGGACAAGAACCAGAAGTATTGGAAGCTCAACCCGAATTAGTTGATTCTGGTTTGATACATACAATGCTACAAGTTGCGACTATGTTTGCCCATGAAGGTAATCAAGATGGCGCTCAATTTTTATTTTTTATAGCTAAGGAATTAGCGAAACAATTAGGTTTATATCCTGATATTTCCAATGAGGTTGCAACTCAGGAGTAATAATGCTATTGACTTCAACTGATGCAGGAAAAATAGCTTTAGAATTTCTGTTAGCAGACTGGAACATTGCGGAAGAATACAGAGATTGGTTTACTATCATTAACTCGCGGTTAATGGGTGAATATTGGTACATTGTAGAATTGGGTGTGGAAGGTTTTCCTGATAAATGGTTTATCCAAGTTTATGATACAGGAGCCTGTGACCCAAATTATACATTTATGTCTCCTATCTCTGGTTCTGAAGGATATATGGATTTGAAAAATCTACCAAATATTCTCGCTGATGTTTTAGTCGCTGAACGCAATTCCCGATAAGGTAAGAATTCAGGAGTCAGAATGTTTGATAAATACAGGACTTAGTTCAAAATTTATTTGTGCTATACAGTTCAATAATTTTGAATTAATTATAAATGGTCATTATATTAGAGGTGATGCTTTTTTAAAGTTCACCTCTTTTTGTGATTGGTGACTGGTGACTGGTGACTGGTGACTGGGAAAATACAAATAATTTCTCCCTGACTCCTGACTACTAGAAATTAATATTTTATTTAGAAAAACCTGCTAAATTGTCATGTTTAAATAACAAGATTATGTTATACTAAATAGTAGTGATAGACGCTACAGAAATATCAATCAGAAATATCAGTCAAATGATTGCTGAAGATATCCTAGCTCAAGAATTCACACGAATCTTAGACCATTATTACCCTGACCTTGGGGAAATATTGGAAAATTGTCATGTGAAAGTTATAACCTCTTTTTGGGGACGACCTGCTAGACGCTTTCAATATATAGGAATTTATTGTTCTGATGACATCATGCCATTAGTACAATCACAAAAAGAAATATTGAGGGAAGTAGCAGAAAATATGGGACTTATTCAGGTAGTTTGCATAAATGCTAAAAGATTGCTCCGCGATCCACTATCTAAATTAAGACAGTCGGAACCGCGTTTATGGTTGGATTTGCATTTAGTGGCGGTCTAGAATATAGCCAATCATGAAAATAGGACTTTTCTGCAATATCGCCAGTGTTGATGATGATGTAATTAGATATGCTGCTGACAATTCTTTTGGTTTAATGGGGAGTCCAACTTTTTCTCTTTTGAGATTGAGAAATACTGTCAACATATATCGACAAATCAATAACAGTGGTGCAGATCAATTTCTGTTAGCGCGGTTCTTTTTTGTGACTAAAACTGATGATGAAGCGGTAAATAAAGCCTTACCTTTCATCCATAAATTTAGCCAGAAAACCATAGCTAACTCGACTCAAGTAATGCAGAATAGTCCCCATCCCCAACAATCCTATTATCAAACAAATATCTGTTATGAAATAGATTATTTGCTGGAAAATTGGATAATTGGGGATATTCAAACCTGCCGCGACAAAATCAAGAAATTCCAGGACGAATAAAATCTCAGCACAATAGCACTCAAACCCTCATCTTTATTTCTGTAAAAAAATTTTGAGAGTTTGCAGCGTTACAATCAAGAGGTGCGAAATTATGTCTAAACTGCCGTTACTTCCTCCTGATGATTTACCTCCCGTAGAGGTGACAAAACAGGACGGAATGTTACAAATGGAATTAGAGCAGTCTATTGGCAGATGCTTTTATTACGCTTGCGATCGCATTACCCAAGTCTTGCTATCTAACTGTCATTGGTATATCACCAAAAACGGTAATGCTCTGTTATTAATTATTGACGCTCCTGATATAGTATCTTACTGGCATATAGTCAGCAATATTCCCCAATTTGGTAAAAGTTTAGAACCATTTACCAAAGAAGCAAAAGTTAGAGTTTATCCGCCTTTTGGTAAAGGAATGCCCTTTGAAATTGGCGTAAATGAAATCTCTGCTTATCGAGATTGGTTATAGTTTGGTAATGGGTAATGGGTAATTGGTAATGGGTAATGGGATAAATTATCCTATCTTGTGGGATAGGCATCCTGCCTGTCCTTTATTTATGATTAGCCAGGGTAGGGTTTGCTGAATAAACCTAAAACCTTGATATATCAAAGGTTAGAGGCTGATAAACACAGAAATTAGTGCAAGGGTTTTGAAGGGTATACCGGAAAAAGTGTGCATTTTTGGGGATTTCAAGAGATGGCAAAGAAATTTTCAAATCTCCTCCTGACTCCTGACTCCTATGCCCTCACGGAAAGACTTTCTCAGCAACCCCTATTTATGATTAGCGGGCAAGATGCCCGCACCACCAGAAGAAATCAGGAAATGTTGAGATATTTTCTGATGTTGAACTTCCTCAACTGATAACTGATAACTGATAAATGAATTTAAGCTGGTTCAAACTTCAATGAAACACCGTTCATACAGTAACGTAAACCAGTGGGTTTGGGTCCATCGTTAAATACATGGCCTAAATGTCCACCACAACGGCTACAATGAACTTCAGTTCTGGTCATGAAAAAAGAACGATCTACAGTAGTAGCGATCGCCCCATCAATAGGTTTAAAAAAGCTAGGCCAACCAGTACCACTGTTATACTTAGTGTCTGAAATAAACAAAGGCTGTCCACACCCAGCACAAACATAAGTACCAGGTTCATAATTTTTGTCTAAAGGACTGGTATGAGGTCGTTCTGTACCATGTTTTCGCAACACCTGAAACTGTTCCGGCGTTAAAATAGACTTCCATTCCTCTTCAGCTTTGGTGACTTCAAATTGTGTATCCGCAGATGCCATAGGTTCTGAACTCCCAGTTATATACCGTGAAAAAAAGGCTGTACCGACTAAGACGGCACTAATTTGTAAAAAATGGCGTTTGTCCATAGATATATTATTGGCATAGTCAGAAGGGAACAGGAAACTGGGGACTGGGGACTGGGGACTGGTGACTGGGGACTGGGGACTGGGGACTGGGGAAGAAAATTTTAGATTTTAGATTTTAGATTTTAGATTTTAGATTTTAGATTTTAGATTGGAGTTAGGGGTTGCCGAGAAAGTCTTTTCGTGTTCGCGCAGCGTGACGTAAGTTATGGGAATAGGAGTCAGGAATCGTAGGGGCGAAGCATTCGGAAAATAACCTGTGATCAAAATTGAGAATTGATCGCCCGAATGCTTCGCCCTTACAGGAAAATAACCTGTGATCAAAATTGAGAATTGATCGCCCGAATGCTTCGCCCTTACAGGAAAATAACCTGTGATCAAAATTGAGAATTGATCGCCCGAATGCTGATGCTTCCAGCACGCTTCGCGAACGCCCTCATTAATAAAGGTTAGCGTTTAGTTTGAGCTTGCTCTGCTCCTGTATAACCAGTTACTAGCCATAGTATAGCTCTAACTCCATCGCGGATAGCTTTTTCGATAGGTTCTGGTGCAGTTTTTGAGGGAACAGATACCGCCTTAAATTCAATACCTCGACTACCCAAAACAATCTCACCAATTACACAAGCACGGCGCATATGAAAATCAGAAGTAATTAAATAAACGCTTTTGATACCCCTTGCTTGCAAATCATCTACCAACGTAGTAAAATTAGTAACTGTATCAACAGCCTCATAATCTAAATATAAACGCTTAGGATTAATTCCAGCTTTAACAAAGATTTCTTTCGTATAGCTAGGTGGACTACCACCAGTAATCCATATTGGTATATTGGGATGCTTTTTGGCAAATTCAGCGGTAAACTTCTCCCTTTCTAAACGTTTAGTAGAACCGCCCAAAACTAAGACTGCTTGTGGATGTACAAACTGATTTTGTATTTCTTTGTATCCCCACCATATAAACAGGGGTAGGATAAAAGACATAAACCGCAAAGATTTACCTTTAAACAATAGCTTTTTCAAGGCTGTGTAAGTGTGTTTGCGAACATCAAAATTTTATCTAAAAAATTTTATCTCAAAAATTTTATCTAAAAATTATTTACAGCTATTTTCAGGTAAATAAACCACATTTTGATTTAGGTTTCGCGTCAACAATGTAAGGGCGTTCGCGAAGCGTGCTGGAAGCATCAGCATTCGGACAATTAATTATCGGTTTTTACCTAAGACTATCATCCGAATGCTTCGCCCTGACTGTGGTCTAAAGACATGAAAACTGCTGTAGATTAAGAAATTTGGGCAAAATAAACCCAAATCAGAACTTGGTAGATGCTTATGTATAAAAGTATGTATCCACGATATAAATAGGGTCGCTCTCTTCAATGCACTATCCTAACTTATATTAGACAATTTATCATAGGGGTTAAGACCCATTAATTGTTCAACTTTGTAGTTTAATGTAAATATACGGGACTGGTGCGACTTGAACGCACGGCCTGTCGCTTAGGAGGCGACCGCTCTATCCAACTGAGCTACAGCCCCAAATAAACAAACATCTACAATGATAGCAGTAGATTTAGTCAGAGTGCCAACTATTCTCCCAACTACCACCACCTATTTCTAAACCACAAAGATTACTCTGTGCTTTGAAAGTGATTTGAGTTTTACAACTACTGAATTTTCGCAGTGTTAAGTCTAGCTTACCTTGCATTGTATCCCGGCAACAAATCGCTAAACCATTGCTGGTGGGTGCGCGTAGGGGTGTACCTGGTAAATCAGTAGTTCCTGTTAATTCCACCTCATAATGAGAATTTCTGGCTTGCATTTGCCATTTACCCCAAGGCTGAATTTGCCAGCTTACTTGTGAGTTCCAGGGAACAAATTCATAAAACTGCCCTTGATAATGAATACCAATCATGGCTACTGATTCCATCCACCATAATACACCACGTCTGCCACCACCAGCAGTTAAAGCTAAATCGGGTTCGTTGTCAAAACAATTACAATTAAGCCAAAACCATTTTTGAGGAAACGCACCACCCCAATTTTTTTCCCCGTAGGCTGGGGCGTTGGTAAATTCGTAAATTTTACCATTCCAATCTATCCAACCGGTGGCTAAACCGTGAGCCATTAAAATTTGCCAACCTGGTTCAAAAATCTGTGAAAAAGACAACCAGCCAGCGGTTGATTGCTGGATACTATTTTGATTACCCCATCCGTAAACAGGTTTGATTTCATACTGCCAACGGCAGTAATTACCCGTAGCAGGATCGGTGATTATGCCTTGATTTAAAGTAGCTGTAGCTTGATAACCTTCTTGAATATGGTGTGTAAAGTCACGGGGTAGGAGATAGTGAGGAGAAACTTTTAAGTTTGTTTTTCCCCAATGTCCTAAAGCTAACACATCTCGACTCGCCCAGAATTTGTTGACATCGGGAAATGTGCGACACAAATATTCATCATCTGGACCCAGGACTTGAGCAGCACCACCGCTATCAGGTTTCCCACCAATAGGATCTTCCATGGAATACATAAAAGCGAAGGTTTGCCCAATTTCCGGTAATGTAACGCGATAATACCAACCTTCAAAAAAACGGCGACTTGTACCGTCCCAGTGGTAGCCGCTGTGAGGTGTTTGGGTTGAGTTGAGGAAGTTTTTGGGAATAATCAGCATAAATACAGTATACAGAAATCCTATTTGATTTTTGCGAAGTTGGGCAAACCTTGATCAATTGAAAATTGACAATTTTTTCATTCAAGGCTTCCGCCGTGAGCGTCAGCCGATAGCGTAGCGTGGCGTTAGCCATACGGTTTAAAACCTTCCCTTGCAAGGGGAAAAATAAAAAATTCGCTTTTTCAAAGTTCCTTGTTTCCTATTCCCTAGTCCCTAAATTTTAAGCAATATTTCACAATTATTGCGAGATATTACAGAAAATCAACTTTAGTAAATATATCACACACATTCAAAAATTCATGCTAGATTATTTTCATGGTACAGAAAGGTTAAAAATTCAAACAAAAACAACTGAATTAGAGCCTGTACCTCCTGCTCTAATGTCATCGCAATCACGGTTAGGTTGTGGCTTCCAAGTGTTTTAGCCTTGATTTCATCGAGTTGTAATTGGAGGTTTTGAAACGCATAGCCAGAAATGCCTGCCTAGTTAGAATGAAGGATGCACAATTCTGATTGGTAGATTGCGAATCGGGTCCACCTTAGTTGATGTAGTAAATTCGGATTTTCCCATTTTTTTGAATTATTTAGTTACAAACAAACCACTGTAATTTGCTGATGTCTCTCTGTCGCAACTTACGGTGGTTTATGGTTTGGGTAGCTTTCAATAATTGACAATTAACAATGAAGAATTGACAATTACCGCTTTGGTTAAAGTCAGAGGATTGAAAAAGCGGAATTTTTGAGAAAGCAGTGACGATTCATTTACAGCATATTTCATTTTAGTGAGGTACAAACGGAAATCATAAAACCCTTGTGGAACAGGCATCCTGCCTGTTAGCCTTGTACCTCATAACTTAGGAAACGGCTGTATTAGATGCGATCGCTACCATTGCGATTTTTACCCAAAATCCCCAATAGACCTCTCCACAATAGAATCTATTAATTTGTAATAAGCTGATGTGCAGCTAAACTGTATAATCAAAAAACCTGAAGTTACAGTAGCACAAGCATCTTGCTTGTATTAATTATTCAAGTTAAAGGCATAACAGCTTATGTTGTAGGGGCGAAGCTTATGGGCGATAATTTAACGGAAAAATCAGACATCTAGATATCCCATAAGCTTCACCCTGCCCCATAAATAAGTTCCATAATTTCTTTTCTGGAGAAGTCTAATAATTCTATTTTGCATCATCATGCAAGCTGTTTAATCTAAAAATATAGTTAAATATAGTTAAATATAGTTAAATATAGTTGTTTCTGTGCAGGGGAAGAAAAAATGAGGGTTTGGCTTGCCTGTTTCTTTGTATTATTTGCTTTGGCAGAATTTTTTGACTGGGTGAAACAATTATCTCTACCATTACCTATCTATATTTTAGGCGGAGCATTCTTAGCGGTTGTTTCCAATTACGATAAAATAGTCGGTTCTTATTTCAGTGATGTACAAGCAGAAATATTACCAGAACCATCGCATTTAGAAGCATCAACTCCATCAACTCCAACTCCATCAACTCCAATTTCATCAACCATTTCATCAACCATTTCATCAACTCCTGTTGCTGTCACAATGTTAACTCCTATGGAAGAAGTTAACAAACCCTCACAGGAATAAATAAGAACATTCTATACAATAGACATCTCCAAAATAGAATGTATTAATTTGTCATAAGTTGAAACTAGGGGCGAAACTTATGGGCAATAATTTAACGGAAAAATCAGACATCTAGATATCCCATAAGCTTCAAGGATTTGTTGTTTTTATACAATAGACTTCTCCGAAAAAGATGTAGGGACAATTCATGAACTGTCCCTACGAATGGGTTTCAGGTTATGCACATTTCATGACCGGAGATGTCTAATAGATTGTTTAAGTAGAAAATTTCATTAACCGAACAGTATTGCGTTGTATGCAACGTCTCTACATTTTTTACGGAGATGTCTATTTCTTATCAAAAAATAAACAACCAATTTATTAGGCTTTGGGGATTTCATTACCTGTTAGGTGAGTTCGTAGTTTGTAGGTTGGGTTGAGGTACGAAACCCAACATCGTCAGGTTGCGCTGTTGCTGAACCCGACCTACTTGTACTGACTTTTGTGATTTAAATAAGAGTTCACAATTACTGCTATTATAATACTTGAGGTGTTAGATCAAGAATGCGGTAAACCAGGGGTAAGAAAATGACGGGGAATCAAGAACCACTGCCGATTTTACAGGGAAAAATTTTACAGGGAAAAAGAGGAAGATACAAAATTATCGAACGTATAGGAAAAGGGGGTTTTGGATATACTTTTCTCGCTGAGGATTTGAATCCGCCAGTAGAAAAACTCTATTGTGTTGTTAAGCAATTACGAATGGATCTTTATGATGATCCTAAAACTGTTGCAGGGATCAAAGAAGCCTTTGAAAAGGAGGCTAAGGCTTTGCAAAGATTAGGGGGAGGTAACATTCCTTCCTTGTATGATTATTTTTCCATAACTGTACCTGACCCTCTACTGCATATTCCACAAGAGTTTAATTTTCTGGTTCAACAATATATTGAAGGAAAGGATCTTGGTGAAGAACTAAAACAACAAGGACTTTTCTCAGAAACAAAAGTTTTGGATTTATTAAAAAATATTTTACCAGTTTTAAAATTTATCCATAATAAGAAAGTTATTCATCGGGATATTAAACCCCAGAATATTATCCGTTCTACAGAAGAAGAGAACAAATTTTATTTAATAGATTTTGGAGCAGTAAAACAAGTAATTCAAGGTGATATTGACACTAATGAAACATCTATTGTCTTTGGAGATGATAATTATGCTCCTCCAGAACAAAGATCCCGTAAACAAGTTAATGCTTCCAGTGATTTATATGCTTTGGCTGCTACTTGTGTGCGATTATTGACAGGTGAATCTCACAGAGATTCCCGCGATGTCAAGAATCTTTGGAATTGGCGAAAATATCCCCATATTAGTGAACCTTTAGGTAAGATATTAAGGCGTATGCTCCGAGAAGACCCTTATTATAGATACCAGTCAGCAACGGAAGTCATAGAAGCTTTGGAGGAAATCAAGCCTCTGAATAAACCTGATGAGTCTTCTACAGATACAGAAATCGATCCTAGTGATGATACGAAAGGAGTTATCAATCCTCGGATAGTAACTGAAGTCATAGAACCTGCTGATAAGCATTCTAAAGGTAAAAAAATCAATTCTAAAGATGATACAAAAGTTATCAATCCTCATCAATTCGATCCTAATCCATTCCCTAAATTTTTTATTATTATTATCGGTGGAATTATTTTGTCTTCTACTGTGTTTTTAGCTTATCCAATTATCATAAATTCAGGAGGAAAACAAACGACAAATAGAGTTCAGGAAATAGCCACGGAAAAATTACCGGATTTACCTGATAATCCTACTCCTACAACGCAATCTACACCTCAAGAACCTGTTGATTCCGCTGCAACACCTCAAGGTGAACCTGCTGATTCTGCTACAACACCTCAAGGTGAACCTGCTGATTCTGCTACAACACCTCAAGGTGAACCTGCTGATTCTGCTACAACGGAATCTACACCTGTTATATTTCAAAATTTAGAAGCATTATTAAAAGCAGGAAAATGGCGAGATGCAGATTTAGAAACTTGGAACTTGATGCTAAAGTTAACTAAACGAGAACAGGAAGGATTTTTAAGAATTGAAGATGTGAAAAATTTTCCCAGACAGGAATTGCGGAAAATGGATCAATTATGGGTAAAATATAGCAATGGTAAGTTTGGCTTTTCTGTACAAAAGCAAATTTGGCTGGAGTTGGGTGGTAAGTTAGATGGAGAACCTGACTGGGATACTTATCAAAAGTTAGGCGATCGCGTTGGTTGGAGAAAAAATGGTGATTGGCTCAGTCACGTTAGTTACACCTTTAGTACAAATGCACCAACAGGACACCTGCCGGCGGGGGTTTTG
Organism: Sphaerospermopsis sp. FACHB-1194; assembly: GCF_014696235.1. Classification (NCBI taxonomy): domain Bacteria; kingdom Bacillati; phylum Cyanobacteriota; class Cyanophyceae; order Nostocales; family Aphanizomenonaceae; genus Sphaerospermopsis; species Sphaerospermopsis sp. FACHB-1194. Next base: position 28,803 of record NZ_JACJPU010000028.1, read on the forward strand.
GGTGGTTTGGGGTGGGGATGGGTAGGGTGGAAGTAGGGGTACTCTTTTCTCTTCTCTAGACTATAACCCATAAGCGTTATACAAGATTATAAGTATTTCTTATCAAGAAGTAAATAACCGATTTATTAGGCTTTGGGGATTTCATTACCTGTTAGGCAGTTGGTGTAGTATACCTGTAGTAAATTTGTGGGTTGGTATGAGTAAAAAACCTAACATAAACGTCAGGTTGCGCTGTTGCTTAACCCGACCTACAAAACATAGATAAAGTATTACCTGATACAGAAATAATTGATTAAATAGGGATATAGACACACTCACACCTAAAAACCCCAGAAAAACCCCAAATAGGTTGTCAATAATAGGAATAATTTTGCAAAAACTCTCCAACATGATGAGGATTGTAACAATTAGCAAAGATAAACTTTTCCGCAATTTTGATTATTTCAGGATTATTTTCTCGCCAAACTTCATATAATCTCTTAGCATCTTCATCTGTTTGCTGTTGTTGACTTTTTTGGTGATTTTTCTGATTTTTCTGATTTTTCTGATTTTTCTTTTTTTTATTTGTTAATTTAGGTAATAATTTATCCCCCCAATAAAATTTTTTACCTTTTTTCTCTTGAGATTTATATTGATGACAAAATTTCTTATATTTACGACTACATTCTTCTAGATCTTCTCCTAAAGCTAAAAAAGCAGGGTGCCAAGTGGTAATTCCATCATCACCTAACCTTTCATAAACTCCATAATTACTAAAATCATAGAAAAAACCATTTTGCATACCAGCAGCTTGGGGATTAGCATGAATATATCTGATAGTATTTAAAGCTCTGGTTTTATCATTGTTAGAAAAACTTGTACTATGGTATCTTTTTTCCCAAAAATGTCCACATCTATTTAACATTCTATTAAAACACATAGCAGAATACCAGTTAATATAGTGCATGATTTTCGGTATTTCTTCTGCTTCTTTTGGTTCAATTAAATAATGAATATGATTACTCATAATACAGACACTATAGAGTTTAAAACTATATTTCTCTATGGCTTTTTTAATCACATATAGAAATATTTGACGACATTCTAAACGGGTTAAGCGAAATTCTCTATTGTTACAGCGAACTGTAATATGATAGGAATAGTTACAATGTGATTGAGTTTGTGATGACATGAAAAGTAATAAAATACAAGCAAGATGCTTGTGCTACTGTAACTTCAGGTTTTTTGATTATACAGTTTAGCTGCACATCAGCTTATGAGTAATTCATAAATTACCCTTTCCTAATGATCAGATTTTAAGATCCCAACATATATAATATACCCAATAGATATCTCCAGAAAAGAAATTATGGAACTTATTTATGGGGGCAGGTCGAAGCATTTGGGATATATAGATGTCTGATTTTTCCGTTAAATTATCGCCCATAAGCTTCGCCCCTACAACTTATGACAAATTAATACATTATTAATACATTATATTTTGGAGAGGTCTAATATACCCAGAACCCCGACTTCTTTAAGAAGTCGGGGATCTAAAGTAGGACTAAATACTCATTAACGACGAAGTTTTTTGGCTATATCTGGCCACTTTTGATCACCTTTTTGAATATTTCCAGGAATGTCTTTTTCCCAGCGTTTTTGAGTGTCTAAATTAACATTTAAGTACAGCTTACCGTCCACAATTTTCCAGGCATTAGGATCAATAGGTGCAGTATATCCTCTACTGACAGCCCAAGCACAAAATCCTCCATATTGAGGAGCGTATTTTTCAGGATTTTTAATAAATAAATCGCGGTTTTCGGCTGTGGAAAATCGCCAATTTACATCCTGCCATTTGTGGGTAAAATTACTATTACCTGGAATTGCCTTTGCTTGTTGAAAATAAGCAACGGCATCAAAACCTTTTAAAACAAAAGAGTCTTGGACATTGAACACTTTACTAGCGAGTTTTAAAGGGGCATTAGCGGGGATATTTTGCCCTTGAATAGCATTTGGATCAAAATTACTATTATCAGTAGGTTTAAGGCTGGAAGTTAGGGTTGTCTTATTAGACTGAGAACTACAACCTGAGGCTAATCCTACTATGAATATTGAGGATGTGACAAAAGCGAGAAAGTGCCGGTGATTCATAGAAATGTTTATTTTTTTGATGACAGTATTAGAAATTTGTGACGAAAGCGAGAAAGTGCCGATCATTCATATATCATCAATCCCTAAGAAATTCTCGGCCATTTACCTATCCATTCGCCACCGCGAAAACGCCACCGGGGAAATAATAACCGCATAACTACCCAAGCAGATAAATAAACTGCTAACCAAACTAAACCATAATGTTGAATAAATCTGGTTAGGTGAAATTCGGTTTTAGGAATATGAGGTAAACCGATATTGGCAATGATTAAACCTAGAAATACCCCTTCTATAACTCCTGCATAAAGTTGAAATATTCCGGGCCAGTCGTGGTCCCAGAGATATTTTTGCAGAAAATCGTATAGGATATCCCAGGCCATGCCAAATAAACCTACATAAAACACAACCCAAAAGTAAACTAAATTGGAAGCAATGCCTAAATATCCTTGATAAAAAAGCAGGGAAACTAACATTCCCACTGTTGCTAATAAAAAAATTCGCGTTTGCCAACGTCCGAATAAAGTTGGAGTCATAATGTTGTTAGAAGTGTGGTTAAAGTGTGGTTAGAAATGCTGTTAGAAGTGTTGTTAGAAATAATGTAAATTAAGGTTTTTGAAAGCAATTAAGGCTTTTGATTCAATGCCCATTTTAACCATTGCCAAAGCGAATAAATTCCTTCAATATAGCGGACTCCTGGAGCTTTTTCAGCCGCCAAAGCCTCGATAGAACGATGGGCAGCATATTGTAGTCCTAAAAATGTGTCTACGGGGGCGTAGGGACCGCCTAAGGTGATAATTCCTGCTGCATATATGCGAGAAGGATGATTTCGCAGTTGTTTAATTTCAAAGTTGTTTTCTACATGAAAACGTTTTTCTAGGTTTAGTTCTAAATCGTAATGCAGTATTAGGTCTTTTAAAAATGGACTTTCTAAAGGGTCAGAAACTAATCCTGTACAGTCAATAACAAAATCAGCGGTTAGGGTTATTAGACCTCTGTCTATATGAGCAACAACTTGACTTTGGGAATTACGTTCTAGTCTGATGATTTCACCATAACGAATTGTATACCATCCTTCCCTTATTCCTTGACGAACAATGTCGCGCCATTTTTTGCGACTAGCTGTGGTTGTTCCTCCCCAAGCTTTTAATAATTCCCGTCGTCTGAAGGGATCAGCGGCTTCTAACATTGTCCGCATATCACCGCCCCAAGTTCCTTTTGGCCAGTTAAAAGGTTGAAATTCCCAATCATTTTCTACATGGCGTTTAGCTCGCCCAAATTGATCACCTTTGCGGGGTTCTCGGTTTAAATGAATTACCCTAATATTTTTGTTGATTTTTCGGGCTTCATACAGCCTTTCCAAGATTTGTGAGGCGACAATTCCTGACCCTCGAAGGACAATAGTACCGCCTCTTTTTTCTAATTGTTCGTAAATGTAATCATGGGGTTCATAACCTTGAACTACAGTTGGATGATTTCTTTCTTCGGGATATTGCTGACGATATTTTTGCAGGTTTTTTAGTAGTTTAATTCTGGGATAACCTGTGCAGAGATGGACATATTTAGCTAATAAAAATTGGTGATTTCCGTCTTCTTCATCAGAAGTGGAATAGGCAATACAATAACGCCCATCTTCCGTTTGTCGTAGACTGCGAATACTGCCATATTCTAACATTTTACCCCAACTAATGCGATCGCCTTCCCGGTCCATAGACTCAAATACATCTTTACCGCGAGGGGTGTAAGTATCTGCATAAACAGGTTCGGCGAAAATTTGCCACAAAAATCCTAAAGCTGCACCAACTTGTCCAGAAAAGAAGGATCTCCAAGCATCTCTTAAAGCATATCCTGGCCACCCCCAAATATTATCAGGACAGGAATCTGAACCAGAACGAATCCTTTTATATCGGGGAATTTGACAGTTTCTCAGGAGGCTTTCATAGCGTTTATAAGGTTTGTCTTGAACACTCAAAACTTTAATATTTTCTGGTTTAACTCCTGCGATTCTCAACATATCCACCCAAACAAAACTGCCCATTCCTCCCCCACAGGCCAGGTATTCTGTTTCTCTGACTAAAACACCACTGCGATCAATAGCTTTTAGGGAAACTTTTTCTGCATTCCAAAAATTGAAATTATAGGGAAAACCCGCAGGTTGACTAGGTAGAGTGTTAGGAGTTTGCTGTTCTAAGGCATCCGTGTAAGGGTTAAAAATGATGGTTGATTCAGAATCTAATGACTTCCGTACCCTAGATGCAGGAATAATCTCAGATTGGGGGTTAAAAATTGTGGAATCATTTTCCAGTACAATGGTAGCATCATCATCGCTGGCTTCAATGAGAATAACGGTAATAGTGTAATTACCTATTCCCAGTATATCGCCACTGTTTAACTTCCGACGTTCTTTAAGTAGTTTTTGATCGTTGATTCTAGTACCATTGGTACTTTTGTCTTCTAAATAAACCTGATTGTTTTCTAAGGTAATTTGAGCATGAAGCTTAGAAATTTGTTTAGTAGAGTCTGATAACTGTACAGGAGACACCCTTTCACCATTGATAACTCTAGGAAGTTTATCTATATCATCTCTTCCGATAGCTACTGGCAGGTTAAAAACCTGTTCTTCTGGCTCCTGTGTCAGTTTATTTTCGGAGATTAGTTTGATTTGCATGGTTTCAATTTTAGCTTTTAGAACTTGATATCATATTACACATCTTGTGAAAATTATGGTAGTGACAATTCATAAATTGTCTCTAGAACAGGTTTCAAGTTATACAGATTTAATGACTACAAGAGGTCTATTGATAATACAAAAGTTCTGATCTCTAATCAGCCACAGTATTGAAAGTTGAAGGAAGCAAATTCTGACGTAGAATGTATAATCTACCCGGTCTTAGCCCGGAGAGTGTCAACAAACTAGGTTATTTCCACAGTGATTAATGAAATTTTAGTAAAAATCCGTGCTGTTCTCCTGCAAGATCAACGTTCACCTTTAACTTTTAGTGTCCCTAATTTCCTATCAATTATTCTGTTTAGTAGTCTAGTAGTGACAAGTTTAATATGGGTAATAAGTGAAATCAAATGGTTACAAAATAGTGAGTTAAGCATTTATGATCAGATGTTGCGTTCGCGCCCTCCAGAACCTCCTGATAACAGAATTTTATTAGTGACAATTACTCAAGAGGATCTGAACAGGGAAAAATGGCCTTTATCCGATCAAACTATTAATAAATTACTAAAAAAATTAGAGTCTTATCAACCCCGTGTCATTGGGTTAAATATTTATCGCCATGAACAAAAAAATTTAGCTGCTAATCTCAAAAAGCCAAATCAAATTATTGCCACTTGTTTATTAAGTAATATTGATAGATCAGAAGTTGCCCCACCTGCCAATTTTCCTATAGATAACATCGGTTTTGATGATGTAGTGACCGATAACGCAGTTGATCAAGTTATCCGTCGTGGTTTATTATTTGTTGATTATACAACAGAAGATCATCAATGTAAAACTAGATTTTCCTTTGCTGCTTTATTAGCTATTATTTATTTAGAAAAACAAGGTATTGAATATAGTTTTACTGAAAAACAAGAATTACAAATAGGTAAAACTATATTTCCCCGCTTATATAAAGACGCAGGTAATTATCAAGATACAGATGACGATGGCTATCAAATTTTATTAAATTACCGTCACCCGAATAACCTAGCCCAACAAGTTACTCTCACACAAGTTCTCACAGATCAAGTTAACCCCAATTGGGTAAAAGATCGCTTAGTAATTATTGGAACTACTGCCGCTAGTGTACATCCTGGTTACTATACACCTTATAGCAATTTATCAGACCAACCAGCGAGAATGCCTCGTGTTTTTATTCATGCCCAAATAGCCAGCCAAATTATTAGTACAGTTCTCGATAATCGACCTATAATATATTACTTTCCAGATACTTATGAATGGTTATGGATTTGGATTTGTTCTATTGTAGGTGCTATTGTAGCAAGGCAATGGCGACATCCTTTACTATTAATAATAGTAGAATTTTTTATTATTGTTAGTATTGTAGGAATTGCGGCTGGTTTGTATTTGCAAGCAATATGGATACCTTTATTTACTCCTTCTTTAGCTTTAGTTATTACTAGTGTTGCTGTCATGGGTTACACGACTTATCAAACTCAAAAACAAAATCAAGCTATTCTGCTGCAAGTTGAAAAACAACAAGAAGCTATTGCTCAAATCAGCTTAATATTGGATCAATCGACACAACTGCCATCGGATTTTAACAACTTTGATTTTTCAGAAATATCAACATTCAAAACTGATGATTTACTTTTAGCAGGGCGTTATAAAATCTTAAATACCCTTGCTTCTGGTGGTTTTGGATGTACTTATTTAGCAGAAGATACACAACAAAAAGGTAATCCTATTTGTGTAGTTAAACAATTAATGCCCGCCCGTAGAGATACAAGATTTATGGAAGTTGCCCGCAGATTATTTAACACGGAAGCGGAAATTTTAGCAGTAGTGGGAAAACATGATCAAATTCCTAAATTGTTTGCTTCTTTTGAAGAGAATAAAGAATTTTATTTAGTTCAAGAATATATTATTGGACATACTTTAAGTGAAGAACTACCCCCAGAAACAGGCGTGAAAAGTGAAGCTTATGTTGTAGATATGTTGAAAGAAGTTTTAGAAATTTTATCATTTATCCATCAACACCGTGTAATTCATCGGGATATTAAACCTACAAATATTATCAGACGTACTCAAGATAATCGCTTGGTGTTAATAGATTTTGGTGCTGTCAAATTAATTCAACCACGAATAGAAGGAGAAACGGAATTAGCTACTGTTGCTATCGGCACAAGAGGTTATTCACCACCAGAACAATTTGCCGGTCATCCCCGCTTATGTAGTGATATTTATGCTTTAGGTATGATTGGTATTCAAGCTATTACAGGTATACCTCCCCAAGAACTACCAGCAAATCCCGAAACTGGTAATATTATGTGGCGAAACAGAATTAATGTTAGCGATGAATTAGCAAGGATTTTAGATAAAATGGTTTGTTATCATTTTGGCGATCGCTATCAGTCTGCTACCGCAGTTATTCAAGATTTGAAGTCATTAATAATTCGTAATTCGTAATTCGTAATTCGTAATTGGCAGCATCCCAAATGCGTAAATTTATTTTTATCTATGGAAATAATATGCCCCAAGGCTTAATATGATTGAACCGCAAAGGGCGCAAAGGACACAAAGGTAAGAAAGTTTAAGAGATTTTTAGTGTTGCTGTGGTTATTTTTTGACAATTGGGATGCTGCCTCGTAATTTGTAATTATGAATTACTACGTATATAGTAAAAATTATTACTGATACTTTTTATTGTATAAATCTTATCTAAGCTTTTTTGTATATATATAAATATAAATATATAATGCAAATTTTTACATTAAACTATGCAAATAATACATAAATAAATTTCTATGTTTACGATTAGAAACTATTAGGATTAGAAACTATAATGAATATTATTTTTTTGTTAAGGTTCTCCCAAAAGGAAATTTGAGTAACTTTCACAACATAAATGGTATCAAGCATCACGTTATTCCAATAAATAATGTGAAGTAATTCGGTGCATAGGAACAAAAACAAGTGTTGAAGAAATTTGTGATGATTGGGGTTTTAACCCTATGTTTGTTAGTATTCCCACTCATGGGTAATGCCTTAGCCCAAGGAACAAATACACCAACTGCTCCTGATACTGGAGATACGGCATTTGTGCTGATCTCATCGGCACTGGTATTGTTGATGACACCTGGATTAGCATTTTTTTATGGTGGGTTTGTGCGATCGCGCAATATCCTCAACACCTTAATGATGAGTTTTGTGTTGATGGCCATTGTCGGAGTCACCTGGGTTTTGTGGGGTTATAGTTTGTCCTTTGCTCCTGGTTTACCCTTCATCGGTGGGTTACAGTGGTTAGGGTTAAACGGTGTCGGTTTAGAAACAAGCGGATATTTGCAAGGTTCAGCCCCGGAAGAAATAGTTTCTTATGCGGGAACAATACCCCATCAAGCATACATGATTTATCAAGCCATGTTTGCAATTATTACTCCAGCCTTAATTTCTGGGGCGATCGCCGAACGGATGAGTTTCCGCGCTTATTGCTTATTTGTGCTATTGTGGTCAACCTTTATCTACACACCCCTAGCGCATGCTGTCTGGGCAAAAGGTGGATTTTTGGGCTTATACGGTGGTTTAGGCGCTCTTGACTTTGCTGGTGGTACAGTAGTGCATATTAGTTCAGGAGTTTCTGCACTGGTAGCAGCCACAGTTCTCGGACCTCGGAAAAACCACCCAGATCGTCTGAGTCCACCCCATAACGTCCCCTTCATTTTATTAGGTGCTGGCTTACTTTGGTTTGGCTGGTTTGGCTTTAACGCTGGTAGTGCCTTATCTGCGGGTAGTATTGCCACAGTAGCCTTTGTTGCTACCAACACCTCAGCCGCCGCTGGTGCGTTAATGTGGCTAATTTTAGAAGCAACCCTGAGAGGAAAACCCACCGCCGTAGGTGCTGCTACAGGTGCAGTAGCAGGTTTGGTTGGTATTACTCCCGCCGCAGGATTTGTCACACCCTTAGCAGCAATACTAATAGGTTTTATTACTTCTCTTGTTTGCTTTTATGCTGTGAGCTTCAAGCACAAATTGAATGTAGATGATGCCTTAGACACCTATCCTGTACATGGTGTGGGTGGAACATTAGGAGCAATTTTAACCGCCATCTTTGCTAGTACCGAAGTCAACCCAAGCGGGAAAGATGGGCTATTACGTGGTAATTTTGGGGAAATATTTGTAGAATTGGCAGCGATCGCCATAGCTTATATCATCGCGGCTGCTGGTACATGGATCATCCTCAAATTTATTGATGCTACCATTGGTCTGCGTGTAAAAGAGGAAGCAGAAAACCAAGGTTTAGATATCCACGAACACGGAGAAGAAGGTTATAACTCCGAGTTTGGCGATCGCATTAACGTTTATAGTGATAGGTGATAGGTGACTGGTGACTGGTGACTGGTGACTGGGCTATTAATCTTCCCCATCTCCCCATCATTCCACCTCCCCTGTTTACTCAACAATTGGTTATTTTTTATTTGCAAGTCCGTGAGATCCCCAGCTTCTTAAAGAATTTGGGGACTTTATCATTTAAGATTCAAAGGCCAAATTACTAAATTTTTGTAAACTTGATGTAAATTGAACTTACTCGGCATTAACTGACCACAGAATAAATTTTCAAGGTTTAATTTTGAATTTTTAATTTTTTAATCGTGTCCACTTCCGCAAAACCATTTCCAATCTGGGGATTTTTCTTACTGGTGACAAATGGTATCCTGATGTTAGCCATCATTTTACTGATTTGGCGACAGCAGAAATTGACCACTGCCTTTGCAACTAGCACTCCCCCACAACCAGTCAACCTCAACCCTCAAAACCAAGCTTTCATACCAGAGTTAGGACCACGTCATAAACTAAATTACCAACAATGGCTAAAAATTCTTAAACAAGAAGCCAAAGTAGCAGCCGAAAAACCGCCAGAAAAATTAACCATATTAGCTGGAGACTCTTTAAGTTTATGGTTTCCACCTGATTTATTGCCAGAAGGCAAAAATTGGTTAAATCAGGGAATTTCTGGTGAAACTAGCGAAGGATTATTAAAAAGATTAGAGTTATTTGACCGTACCAAACCAGAAGTCATTTTAATCATGATTGGCATTAATGACATGATTCGCGGCGTAGGTGATGAAGAAATTTTAGCCAATCAAAAACAAATCATCCGTTATCTACGGAAAAAACACCCCAAAGCCAAAATTGTTCTACAGTCGATTTTGCCACATGGGGGAGAAGAAGCAACTTGGGAAGGACGGGAAAAACTATTAGCTATTCCTAACAGTCGTATTCGCAAGTTAAATGAGGAACTAGAAAAAATAGCGAATCAACAAAAAATTAAATATGTCAACTTACATCCCTTGTTCACTGACAAGCAAGGTGATCTGCGTCGAGAACTTAGCACCGACGGTTTACACCTCAATTCCCAAGGTTACACAGTCTGGCGCACTGCATTGCAGATTTACAATGAACAGGGAATAGGGAACAGGTGACAGGTGACAGAAAAGAAATCATCACTGTCATTATCTCAAAGAGTGTTTAAATGTGATAACTGTGGCTTTGAGATTGACAGAGATTTAAACGCTGCGATTAATTTAAAACAAGAAGCGGTCAGATTGATCGTGTTAGCCTGTGAACTAGATAGTGCCGACACTTCTAGGGTTAAACAGGAAGAAAAAGCCAACTTTTGTTAGCATTAGTTAGCTTTTTTGTATCGGACAATATTAGCTTTTGCCTATTGCCTATTCCCTATTCCCTATTCCCTATTGCCTATTCCCTATTCCCTTCTTTCCCAGTCCCCAATCACCAATCACCACATTAACTGAATTGTGTCTTGGCAAGAGAAAATAAGAAATATTGATTTTAGCAGACAACACAAAATGGATACCAAAGCTTTTAAACGTAGCCTCCAACATTCAGAAAATTACAATCGGAAAGGATTTGGACATAAAGCAGAAGTGTCCACTCAGTTGCAGTCTGAGTATGAAAGTAGCTTAATTCAAGAGATACGCGATCGCAACTACATCCTTCAAAGAGGTAATGTTACTATCCGACTAGCACAAGCATTTGGATTTTGCTGGGGTGTAGAACGTGCCGTAGCAATGGCCTATGAAACTCGTCAGCACTTCCCCACAGAACGCATCTGGATCACCAACGAAATAATTCACAATCCTTCTGTGAACCAACGGATGCAAGAAATGGAAGTCCAATTTATTCCTGTTGAAGCTAATAAAAAGGACTTTTCTGTTGTCGATCAAGGTGATGTAGTCATTCTGCCCGCCTTTGGTGCCAGCGTCCAAGAAATGCAAATTTTACATGATAAAGGTTGCCAAATTGTTGATACAACTTGTCCTTGGGTTTCCAAAGTTTGGAACACAGTTGAAAAACACAAAAAAGGCGAATTTACCTCAATTATTCACGGTAAATACAAACACGAAGAAACCGTTGCTACCAGTTCCTTTGCAGGTAAATATCTGATTGTTTTGAATTTACAAGAAGCCGAATATGTGGCTAACTATATCCTCAATGGTGGCAACCGTGAGGAATTTTTAACCAAGTTTGCTAAAGCTTGTTCTGCTGGATTTGATCCTGACAAAGATTTAGAAAAAGTGGGTATTGCCAACCAAACAACCATGCTCAAAGGTGACACCGAAAAAATTGGTAAACTCTTTGAGAAAACCATGATGCAGAAATATGGACCTGCTGCATTAAATCAACATTTCCAAAGTTTCAACACCATCTGCGACGCTACCCAAGAAAGACAAGATGCCATGTTGGAATTAGTCGAACACAATTTAGATTTAATAGTAGTAATTGGTGGATTTAATTCCTCGAATACTACACAATTACAACAGATAGCTTTTGACCGCAATATTCCTTCCTATCACATTGATAGCGTTGAGCGTATTCTCTCAGCTAACGCCATCGAACATCGGCAATTAACTGGAGAATTGACAATAGCAGAAAACTGGCTACCGGAAGGAGAAATAGTTGTTGGTGTCACCTCTGGAGCTTCTACACCTGATAAAGTTGTAGAAGATATCATTGAGAAAATTTTTGCTTTAAAAGCAAACTGGTAAGTAGGGGTTGCTGAGAAAGTCTTTCCGTGAGGGCATAGGAGTCAGGAGTCAGGAGTCAGGAGTCAGTAGGAGATTGGAAAATTTCTTTGCCATCTCTTGAAATCCCAAAAAATGCACACTTTTTCCGGTATACCCTTCAAAACCCTTGCACTAATTTCTGTGTTTATCAGCCTCTAACCTTTGATATATCAAGGTTTTAGGTTTATTCAGGAAACCCTAAGTAGATCAACATCATTAAACATAAAATGTTGAAAAGCTAGATACCCGACTTTTGACAGAAGTCGGGTATCTGGATATTACGCTATTTTCCAATCATCAATCACCGATCATCAATCACCAGCTATTTGGACCACATTCCGCACCCACAACTGTCACACCCCAAGGAAATGGATGTATTTAGTACATAGGAACTAATTGCTGAGAAGATTTGTTAAAGCTTAATAGGAATTATTACTATTTAGATAGAGATACGTTCTTGTTTCATTGACTCTACATTAGATTCCGAAAAGCCCTTATGTCAAGCCTGATTGAGATGCTCTTACCCTGCACATCAGGGATATTTATTCTGGTTGTATTAAAAATCTCTCAACAGTATTAACTCTTTATTTTGATATTGAAGAAAACAAAGATAAAATAGAAGAGTCCTTGGTTGAAGCAAAAAAATATTTAGCCCTTTTGTTAATCTACACTAAAAGTATAAAAGAATTTAAGTAAATTCAGAAAGATATATATTTATTTACCATAGGTGAATACAAAGAGGTTATAGAAGAGGCCAATAAAAAAGGCTTAAAACTTTCAGTTAGATATGCGTCTATCCAAGAAGCATCCATAAGAGATATCCGTCTTGCATCAGATATAATACTGAAAAAAATTCTTGAAACAGCACCAAAAGATAAAAGACTATAATTTCTTTGACACTTGCAATTTTTTATATATTTACTTTGAGGGAATACGAGATAATATAGAAACATCTTCTAGTGAAAAACATCATGCAAGCATACAAACTCAAAGGAAAAATTGATTCATCTGGTAAATTAGTAATTACCGACCCCCTGAATTTACCTCCTGGAGATGTAGAAATTGTAGTTTGGCAAGCTACTGAGACCCTTGATAATACCACAACCCCAGCAAGTGAACCAGCACCAGAAACACCAAAGAGAAAATCTAGGATAAAAGCATTTGAGGGTTTATTTGAAAATGCCCCACCTGTTCCAGCAGACTTTGATCCAGATCAAGCTAAATATGAATATTTAAAGGAGAAATATAACCTGTGAAAATCCTGCTAGATACTAATATCATCATTGATAATGCCCTAGAAAGAGAGCCTTTTTGGAATGTAAGTGAACAAGTTTTATCACTGATTGAACAAGGGAAAATTGCAGGTTATATTTCAGCTTCAACTTTTAGTGATTTGTATTATATCATCCGTAAAGCCAGAGGTCGAGATTGGACGCTTACCTATTTAAATCAGTTAGTTACTTTCTGTCAAATTGCCACGGTAAATCAGGCTGCAATTACAATGGCTTTCACAACCAATTTTAAAGATTTTGAAGATGCCATTCAATACTCCACTGCTGTAGTTAATCAATTAGATGCGATTATTACCCGTAATTCTCAAGATTTCCCCGTAGTTACACCGCGAATTCTTACTCCTGACCAATTAATTGAGGAATTAACCAACTCTCCTTGATTGATTTAAACTAATTTTGGATTTTAGACCGACCTTAAACATCCAATCCAAAATAAGAGTGGTTTAGTAGAGAATTTTAATAATATAATTTTATCCTGATAATCTCAATACATGATTTTAACTTATGCTTATCTAAAAATAAAGTTAAAAACGCCATGAAAATTTCAGAACATTAATTTGATTAATGAGCTAAATAGTCCAATTAAAATATGCTTATCATCATTGAAATATTCTGGTTTTGCTCCTGCACCAATTAAGTGTTCACAAGCGATTAATTCAAAGAATTTTGGGAACATATATAAAGGCTGTGACATCATGCTTAAACCGTTTAAAATCATCGCCTTTACTACCTGACCTGCACTGACTTTTTCTTCTGGTTCTGATCCTAGTAAATTATTAATTATTTCTACTATCCCTAAATGGTCTATCTTCTTCAAATCAAGGTCTTTTACATTAAACATGACAACAGAAACTCCACCAAAGTATCTATTTCAATTTTCTCATTTTTCTGTTGAGTCAACACATTTTTTTAGTTTTTTCATCGTAATTGAGGATAAACTTTTCAATGATTTTGAACTCAGTTTTCTATCAAAATAACCTAAGAACCAATAATTTTATACTTAGTTGTATTTGTTAACTGTATCTCTATCTAAATAGTAATAATTCCTATTAAGCTTTAACAAATCTTCTCAGCAATTAGTTCCTATGTACTAAATACATCCATTTCCTTGGGGTGTGACAGTTGTGGGTGCGGAATGTGGGATTTGGCATTTTGGCAATCATCCACTAATGTAACCTGATATATTACAGAAATTACCAAGATGTTTTTCATTATTATACCGTGGACGGGTTAAAACCCGTCTCTTTTGTCATTGTAATATTTGCCATTTTGGCAGAAACTCAAAAATTAATTGTGCTAGATTAATCAAAGTTGCAGAGATTAATCTATGAATCAAACAATTTACACGGTTTAAATTACCGTTTTTATTGTTGATGTCATTGACAATCCTGACAACCTATTGAATGTTATTTCTACTATTTTTTTTATATTCCAAGGTGTATTGCCACTTTCAAGCTATTAGTGCGGACGGGATAACCCCCGTCCTTTTTTATTTGGGGTAATAACTGAATTTTTGGCAACCGGATCATCTATTATCAGTTTTTCGCATATTTGCATACATCCTCTGGGAAGATGCAGCCACAAAACCAGACAGGTTAAATTACTTTGGGATGTTGTTATGCACTGGATTTATAGCGAGGTTTGGTTAACCACCAAACCTTTTTTGTGTGTCAACATTAAGACCCACATTCCGCACTTCAAAAAGTAGTATGATTTAACTACAGTGATGGTCAATTAAAACTTATGATTTTAACAATTACGTATCAAGTACAAAGGGGAGATATATCACTTAATACTCATAGGAATAGGAAAAATTAACCAACTTATATCTAAAGTATTAAAATATCTAAAGTATTAAAATATCTAAAGTATTAAAAACCAATGACTGATGATTACTCTCCTGCTTACCGATGGGAAATTTTCCACTACACCCCGTTTTATGGTAAAAATTAAATTGACAACAAAAAACATCAATAGTAATCATGAGTCTAATTTGGCAAGTTGATTTTTATCGCAGTCCCCAAAAAGATACAGCAGGACAGATATTATGGGATTTATTGATTTGTGATCCAAGTCGTAACTTTGAATATATCGCTACCTGTCCCCAGTCACAAGCAAATTCAAATTGGTTAACAGAACATTTTAAACTAGCAGCTAAGGAAAAATTACCTGATATTATTCAAGTTTTTCGTCCTCAAGCTTTAAGTTTAATTACAGCAGCAGCGAATAATTTAGAAATTGAAATTGAAATTGAAGCTACCCGTCGCACTCAAGCGTTAAAACAATGGTTGCAAGAAAAGCAATATTCCTTAGTTATTGATAAACCACCACCAACACCATTACCAGAAAATCTCTGGGGTGAAGAATGGCGTTTTGCAAATATTCAAGCTGGTGATATTATTGATGAATTTGCAGATCGTCCGATTCCTGTTTTACAAATACCAGAATTTCTACAACCAATTAATTTAGGTTTAGCTTCAACTGTTCCTATTCCCGGTGTGATAATTTATGGTGGTAGACAATCTCTGCGTTTAGCAAGATGGTTACAAGAAACTAACCCTGTGAGTTTAAATTATATTCCTGGTTCACCTGATGGGTTAATTTTAGAAGCAGGTTTAGCAGATAGATGGATTTTAGCAACTTTTGAAGATGCAGAAGTTACAGCAGCAGCAAAAGTTTATGAACAACGCAAACAATTAAGTAAAGGTTTGCATTTTTTATTGGTACAACCTGATGATTCAGGGATGACTTTTAGCGGTTTTTGGTTGTTAAAAGAGGAACAGTAAAATTATTTGTAATGCAAGTCAATATTCTGACTCCTGACTCCTAAATTCTGAAATTATTTCCTCAATTCGTGCATACTTCTGACAATTTTGGTAACTATATTTCTAGGTGCAAATCTCACGGATCTAGCTAATATTTGATTTCTAATTCCGGGAATAGCAATAGTTTTATTTGCCATTAAACTATCATAACCAATTTTAGCCACACTTTCAGTTGTCATCATTCTATTAACATGAGAAATTTTTGATTCTTCCATTGCTGCGGATTTTTGAAATTGACAAATGTTTATAAAACATGAAATACTAATTATTGTTTTCATTAATTGTTTAATTAAATACAGATATGCAAGCAAGTTTTTTAAGTGCAGTTGTTCTACCTCTATCCTTAGCGATCATTATGTTAGGGATGGGATTATCTCTTGTCCCTGAAGATTTCCAACGAGTAACAAAATATCCCAAAGCAGTCGCTATTGGTTTGTTCAGTCAATTAATTTTGTTACCTATTATTGGTTTTATCATTGCTAAAGTTGTACCGATGCAACCTGTAATTGCAATGGGGTTAATGATAGTTGCATTGTGTCCAGGGGGAGTATCATCAAATATTATTACGTTTCTTGCTAAAGGTGATGTTGCACTTTCTGTCACTCTCACTGCTTTTAGTAGTTTAATTACAGTGTTTACAATTCCCATTTTTGGCAACCTTGCATATCAACATTTTATAGGTGAAAGTGCTACCATTGCTTTACCTATTTTACCGACAATCTTACAAATTTTTATCATGACTATTGTTCCTATTTCTATGGGAATGATAGTGAGAAAATTGTTTCCTCAATTTGCAATTTCTTTGGAAAAAGTAACCAACCGTCTTGCAGGAGGATTATTAGCTTTAATTATTCTTTTGTTAGTTATTCGTGAGTGGGAAAAACTACCTGGTTTTATTGTTCAAGTCGGTGTTGCTGTTGTTTTGTTGAATACTATTTCTATGTTTTTGGGGTTTTATGTGAGCAAACTTTTAAATCTAAAACCTGCTCAACAAATCTGTATAGCGATTGAAGTCGGGCTACAAAATGGTACACTGGCTATAGCTATTACTGCGGGGATTCTGAATAATCCTGATATGGCCATACCGGCAGCAGTTTACGCTTTATATATGTATGTTACAGGTTTTCTGGCTATTTTGTATGGGAGAAAGTTAGCTGAAATTCAATCTGCATAATTTATCATCGTTGGGGTTAAACAACATATTGCTTCCCCACCGAATCGGTATTTTATTCAGTTTTCTAACTTAATGGTTCTGTAAAACCAAACTTGTTAAAAATCCAATGATACCATTCTTGATGAGTGGTAATAAAGGTTAGTGCTGTTTCTAAGTCAACATCTAAATCTTTGTTATAAATACTAACAATTAAATCATAAATTAAATCAAATAAAATTCTATCTTGTCTATTGAATAAAATAAACTTCCCATTGGTACTATTTTCTAGTTGTTTAATTCTTTCTCTCCCCACTTTACCCGTAATTTCTTCTTGACGTTCATCTCTGATTAAAATAAACTGGGAATTAGGATTATTAATAACTAGGGTTTGCTGAATAAACCTAAAACCTTGATATATCAAAGGTTAGAGGCTGATAAACAGGAAAAAAGTGCAAGGGTTTTGAAGGGTATACCGGAAAAAGTGTGCATTTTTTGGGATTTCAAGAGATGGCAAAGAAATTTTCAAATCTTCTCCTGACTCCTGACTCCTGACTCCTGACTCCTATGCCCTCACGGAAAGACTTTCTCAGCAACCCCTAACTAATTGATTAAAATTACTAATGCGAGTTGTAAAGGAAGTACCACTAACTTCTAAAAATGCCATTACATGATATTTAGTTCCTCTTTCTATCACAATATGTTCTGGTAATACCTTTTTACCAAAACGATATTGTGTTAATTTGAATGACTGAATGTGAGTTAAAGCTTCAGCAATATTCCTCAATTTACCCATATCATCACTATCACTAATAATAATTGCGTTATGATATTTATTTTCTAATTCTGTACGACGTTGTTTGAGATATTCAATTACTGGATTTCCAGAACTGCTAGAATTGACATTTTCACTCGGTGAATATTTTGCTAAATTTGATAATTTATCCTGTAAGGTGCTAAAATCAGCAGTCTTAGATAATTGAGTACCTTGAATTAATTGGTTTAAAACTTCTATGATTGTATTTTGCTGTTGTTGTAAAAATTTTAATTGTTGTTCTATTTTTTCATTTTGATCTAATTCTCTAATTGCTTTTCTCTCATCTGGTAAAGGAATATTGTTCACTCTCAAATCATAGTATTTAGCAGCACGGTTTAAAGCAGCACGAATGGGTGTTTTACTTAAAATATCTTCTAAATCTTCAGACGTAAATAACTGTTCTAAGGAAATATCTAAAGTTTGCATTTTTACTTTGAGAATAGCTTTAATTTCTCCTTCTGTCAGTTGACGCAAAGCAATTTGATATTGCGATATTCTCCCAATAATAGATTGATCAAATGTTGTTTGCAACTTTTCCCATCTATCAGGAAATAAGTTCAAAATAATTAAACTATTGGGAACATGAGTAAAAATCTCTTTTATTGCTTCCCCAAAATTCCATAAAATATCTTGGTTGTGAGGAAGTCCTAAACCTTCTAATTGATCAAAAATAATAATTAGCGGTTCATCTAAAGTGGATAATTTACCTAACACGGAAATTGCTTCTAAAGAAAATGCTTCTTTACTAATTTCCTCTCCCCAATTTGGTAAATCCACCTTTTCTGCTTCTTCATCAGTTAACATATTTCCTGCTAACCAACGAGTGCTAATATTTCTGTAGTTATAATCTGTATAACTGCAATATTTTACCATTCCTTTAATGATAGATAAAGCAAAACTTCCTGCTGCGTAATTATTCATCCACCATTCATTAATAGTCTTTTCTATATATTGCCAATATTCCCGTTTACGTTGAGTATTGTCTTTACCTAAAGCATTGATGTCATGATCTTCTAAATCATATAAAGCTTTTAAAATATCTATGTCTTTTTGTTTGACTTCTCTATCAGATAAACTAACTATTTTTCTAAAGGTGTTAATCATTAAAGAATCTAATTGATTTAAATTTCCTACCTTTTCAACCAAAGATTCTAAAATTCTACTGTAGATATGATAAAGTATAGATTGAAAATTATTAGGTTGCCGAATAAATAATAAGCGGTTGCTTGTTAATCTTTCATGGGTAAGTCGCATCATTAAATGAGTTTTCCCTGTTCCTGGTTCTCCAATAACAACAACTCCTTTACTTTGATGATTGGGATCTAATTTGATGTTATTTAATGCAGTTTGTAAAATCTGAAATTGTTGATGATAAGTATCAGGATAATCGGGATGATTTTGGAAAGGTGTATCAACGCGACTACTACTAAATGGGTTAGGTTGTTTTTTCAGATTTTCTAACATGATTCTTTGATAAAGATGATAGGTAAATATGGCATCATAACGCGCACTATGCGCCATATCAGGATTAAAATATAGATGATTATGATCTTTTAAATTCAAATATTTACACAAATATTCTAAAGAATAACTTTCTAAATTTGGGAAACAGTCTTTAGCTAAAATCCAAGTACAATCAAACTTTAATTTATGTTGTAAGTTCTGCCAGGATAAACCAACTTGTTGGCAACTGTGTTTGAGGATTTCTATATCATGTTCTGCATAGTGACAGATGATTTTTTTATCTTCAACAATAGTCAAAAATTCTGTTAATAAAGTTTTCAAACTTTTGGTATTGAGAACATTTTGAAAGCCATGATAACTACCATCACAAAAACCTTCATAAATTACCACACCTTGACTATCAACTATCGCTAATTCCGTAAGATATGGCTTACCTTCAGTATCTAAAATAACGAAATCCATATTGATGAAACTCTGAGTATTGTTTTAACGCTTGTGATAATTACATCATAAGCTATAAAATACTCAGTAGGCAATTAAACAAATACAGTAAATTTCATTTTAGTTATGTAAAATTTAAAACTCCCTTAGCGGGCAAGATGCCCGTACCACAAGAGTGTTATAATTTGTATCTATAACTTGATTAACCTAGAGTTTCCTATAAATCTTACTTTCTCTTTGCGCCTTTACGCCTTTGCGTGAGACAATCATTTATAATGTCTGATAACTTCAGCAACAGACCAAGCTTGAGCGATCGCACCTCTAGGAGTATGGGGTGCATCACCATCAAAAATTTCCGAAATTGAACCTAAACAACCATTAGATGAAAAATGATCTAACAACGGTTTCCAGTCAAAAGGTAAGGGTGTTTCAGGATAAAAACGCTCCCAAGCTCGAATATAAGCACCGATCAACCAAGTCCAAACCGTACCTTGATGATAAGCGCGATCGCGTTTTTGCGGACTTCCTTCACATTTTCCCTGATATTCTGGATCACTAGGATCAAGACTGCGTAAACCATAGGGAGTTAATAACCGCGAAGTTGCTAAGTCTAAAACTTTTTGTCCTTGCTGTTGGGAAAAAGCACAATGATGTAAAGATAAAGCTAAAATAGCATTGGGGCGAATTTGGGAATTACGACTATCCTCTAAATCAATGAGATCATATAAATAACCTAACTGGGGATGCCAAAATTTTTGTAAGGATATTTTTACCAGTTCTGCTTGTTGTTGATAACGTTGTTTTTGATTGATTAAACGACTAGAATGATCTATATATTCATGACTTAAATGTTCTGACCATTTACTTAACCAACATAAAGCAGAATACCATAAAGCATTAATTTCCACTGCTTTACCGCAACGTGGTGTTACAGGTATTCCTTCTACCAGTGCATCCATCCAAGTTAACGCTACATCTTGAGCATCCCAAGACACTAAACCATCAATAGCATCAACTTGAATATTATAACGAGTACCGCTAACAAAAGCTTTATGAATTTGCTGCACAATAGGAAATTGTTCTAACAAAAATTGCCAATCTTGAGTAGTTTCTAAATAAAGTCCTAAAATTTCAATCCACCATAAAGCAGCATCAATACTATTATAAAATGGTTCGTTATCTACATCAGGAAAAGTATTCGGTATGAGTCCATGACGACAGTAACTCCCAAAGGTTTTTAACAGTCCTTTAGCAATTTCAAAACGTCCTGTTACTAATGTTAATCCTGGTAAAGCAATTAATGTATCTCTTCCCCAATCATTAAACCAATGATATCCTGCAATTACCGTAGGACTGGCTATGGAATCACGATAAACTATAAATTGATCACTGGCTTTGAGTAGTTGTTTTTGAATAGGTGATAGGTGACAGGTAACAGGTGACAGTAAAGAAGAAAGTGTTAAGGAAGAATTTTCACCCCATTTTCCCGTCTCCTCATTTCCCCACCCAAAAATCTGCGCTATTCTTGCTTGTTCTGTTACTACTGCTTCTGTAAAACTATCAGGTGAAAAATTTTCTTGGGAGTCGGGGAAACCTACTTTAGCTTCTAGGGTGACTGTATCTCCTGGTTGCAAGTTTACGGTTAAATAACCAGGACTATATAAATCTTGGCGATCGCCTAATCCTCTTTTTGTTTCTGCTGGTAAACTATAATTCCAATACCATAACCCATCTACTTGATATTTTCCCTGGGTCCATCGTAAATGCCAAGGTGTACCAAAGTTACCACAAAAGTTATCCCAGTTATTCATTTGTAAACACAGTATATTTTGATGGAGTAATTGGGAAAACTGGATTTTTTTGTTACCTATTTGTTGATGGTGAAAATTGCGATCGCCTATAAACAACCTTAACCTTAAAATCCCTTCCTCTTTCCCCTCATACCGATATTCAATCAAAACTCTTTGATTATTGCTACAGACCTTTACCCTATCCCCTTCTAGTCCCCATTCCCCAGCGATGCACTGAGCTTGTCGAAGTGTCCCCAGTCCCCAATTTGGCATTACCAAACGCCTAGATAACTGCCAATTATCCCCACTCCAAACCCATTTGGGAACTGGGTTATGATCAAACTGTTGTAAAAATTTATATCCTGTTGGTTCAATTTTACCCGTACCCCAAAGATTTGTTCCCAGTTCTATAACTTTTCCTGGCATTTCTAAACTTGCTTCTAAATGGGAAAGTAGTAATTTTCTGCCTGAAGGTGGATTTGTAGCCGCAAATAACCAACCATGATAAGTCCGTGTATGCACATCCGCATCTGTACCACTGGCAAAACCACCTAAGCCATTAGTTAGTAACCATTCTCTTGTATCTAAATCAAACATTGGCTTTTAAATTGGTAGCGGGTAATGGGTAGTTGGTAATTGGTAATGGGTCATTGGTAAAAACTCTTAACTATCAACTATCAACTATCAACTGTTCTCAAAATCGTAATGACTATGATATAGTCGTAACAGATTGTAACTAAACTGTGATGAGCGTGGAGGAATGGTTGATCTAACCCAGATACCCACGCCAAAAAATGGATATAAAACTCAAGGAGAACTAGGTTAAATGTCACTCAATAATGGATGTCTTCGTGTTGGTCAACAGGCTCCCGATTTTACAGCAACAGCTGTAGCAGATCAAGAATTTAAGACCATCAAACTTTCTGACTATCGCGGCAAGTATGTAGTCCTGTTTTTCTACCCCTTAGACTTTACCTTTGTTTGCCCCACCGAGATCACAGCATTCAGCGATCGCTACGAAGAATTCAAGAATCTTAATACAGAAATCTTAGGTGTTTCTGTAGATAGTGAATTTTCTCACCTCGCTTGGATTCAAACAGATCGTAAATCTGGGGGTGTGGGTGACTTAAATTATCCCCTAGTTTCCGACATCAAGAAAGAAATTAGCGCAGACTATAACGTTCTCGATCCAGCAGCTGGTATTGCTTTGCGTGGTTTGTTTATCATTGATAAAGATGGTGTAATTCAACATTCTACCATTAATAACTTAGCATTTGGTCGCAGTGTAGATGAAACATTGCGTACATTACAGGCTATTCAGCACGTTCAATCTCACCCAGACGAAGTTTGTCCTGCTGGTTGGCAACCCGGAGAAAAAACAATGGTTCCCGATCCTGTGAAGTCTAAAGTTTACTTCGCAGCAGTGTAGGTGACTGGTGATTGGTGATTGGTGATTGGTGATTGGTGATTGGGAAAATATTACCTATTACCTATTACCTATTACCCATTACCCATTACCCATTACCCATTCTTAATTTTTAACTTTTAACTTTTAACTTTTAATTATTTATGTTGACATCTACAGATTTTACAGGTTTATTGAACGAGCGATTTTTCCGCAATTTGTTACCCAAACCAGCACTCGATGATTTAAGATTGGGAATATTAACACCTGACTTTAAATTAACAGATGTTACCAATAATCGCACAATCAAATTATCAGATTATCGTGGTCAACAGCCTGTTATTTTAGCATTTACAAGAATTTTTACAGAAAAACAATATTGTCCTTTTTGTTATCCTCATATTAAAGCATTAAATGAAAATTATGAGGAATTTACAAAACGGGGTATAGAAATTTTAATGATCACCAGCACAGATAAACACCAAAGTCAAGCAGTAGTAAGAGACTTAGGATTAAAAATGCCCTTATTAATAAATCCTAGTTGTCATATTTTTAGAACATATCACACAGGGCAAGCATTAGGAGCGCCCTTACCAGCGCAGTTTGTATTAGATAAAGACGGGAAATTAAGTTACAGACATCTATTTTCTTTTTTAGAACATAATGCCAGTATCGAGAAATTACTAACACAATTTAATGATAGGAGTCATTCTGACTCCTAACTCCTTACAACTTCACCTGTGCTAAATGACTGCGGGGGTTGTAGGTACGAATAGAGCGGAGTTTTTCATAATATTCTCGCTCCTGTGGGGTGAGGTCTTTGGGGGGTGCGATCGCCACTTTCACAAATTGATCACCGCGTCCACCTTTAGCCAAAGGCCAACCCTTACCACGTAACCGCAGAGACTGACCAGAACGCACCCCTGCTGGTAACTTAACATTCACACTACCATCAGGAGTAGGAACATCAATAGAAGCACCTAAAGCAGCTTCATCAGGAGTTATCGGTACTTCACAAAGAAGATGATCACCTTCAAATTGGAAAAAAGAATGGGGTTGCAGTTCCACCTTTAAATATAAATCTCCCCGTTGTTGAGTGCTATGGTTAACTTGACCTTTACCCCGCACCCGCAACCGAGTACCGGTTTTTGCACCTGCGGGAATACGAACATCTATAGTTTCATTACCTAGACTAAACCGTTTTTGCACTCCTGCGAATCCTTCAGCAAAAGTGAGACTAATCGTATATTCACTATCTTGGGCAGCAGCACCGCCCATATCTTGAAAACCAAAATCATTAAAACCGCCAAAACCTGTACCTGGTTTACCTGTAGAGGTACGATAGGAATAACTTTGTTTGTTGGTGCGTGGTCCTGCACCACCAAATAAATCATTAATGAAATCATTAAAACTGCCGTATTGACCAAAGTCAAAACCGCTCATATCTACCCCTGATCCACCAGGGAAACCACCTTCTCCTACCTGCCGCCAATATTGACCGTATTGATCATATTTTTTGCGTTTATCAGGGTCAGAGAGAACTTCGTAAGCTTCGTTAACTTCTTTAAATTTTGCTTCTGCTTGTTTATTACCGGGGTTAACGTCGGGATGGTATTTGCGGGCTAATTTACGAAAAGCTTGTTTAATGTCTTCTGGACTGGCAGTTTTACTGATTCCTAAAATTGAGTAATAGTCTTTAAAATCGGTTGCAGCCATCTACCAGCCTCCTGTAAAAATTTAGGTAAAGTTAAGTTATGTTTTTTTCTAAGATGTTGAGATTTACTGTTTGCCTGGTCTAATGCCCGGAAACAGGATGATGATCCTAAATTAGCAAAGAATAGCAAAAATCCAGTGTGGTTGTCGCTCATAGTGCCAGCGCAATTACCGTACTCTTGAGGAGGCAGGAGGAGAAAATTTTAGATTTTAGATTTTAGATTTTAGATTGGAGATGACAAAAATAATCCAAAATCCAAAATCCAAAATCCAAAATCCAAAATTGTATCACCAATCACCCCACCTTACTTATAAATTATGTCGTCTAGTCCTTCATCTAAGCTGGGGGGAGCATCCCAGAGTTGGCGGTGCATTCGCAAAATAACGTCTTCTGGAACTTGGCGATCGCGTTTTTTATTGCGTGTTAAACATAACCAAACGGGAGTTCTTACCCATATACCAGTAATGTGAGTAAAACCAGTGTGACGGGCTAATTCTATAACTTCCCGGCGATTTCTTCTTTGGGCGTTAGTAGCATCAAAAATGGTGGGTATATTGGCAATAGTGGCTTGTTGAAACTGTCTTTCAACTTCTTGCCAAATCAAAAACCAAGGACCTTGAGTGGCTTGAGAACCAAAAAGCTGCCCCCGGATAGCATCTGTAGAAATGAGTTGCATCTGAGGGCATTCTGTTAGTAATTGTGCAGCCAATGTTGATTTACCGCTACCAGGAAGACCAATTAGTAAAAGTAGTTTAGTCATTGGGAATAGGGAAGATGGGGAGATGGGGAGATGGGGAGAAATTAAATTATTTGTATTTTCCCAGTCACCAGTCACCAATCACCAATCACCAATCACCAATCACCAGACTAAATAACTGTTCCATCAGGAATCACGGCATTTTTGAGAACAACTACAATCCCACTACGGATATAAAATCCTTGTTTTTCCCGTTCAGCTTCTTGGACGTTATCCTTGTTGATAATTTTCACATTATGACCAATGCGGGCATTTTTATCAATGATGGCTCGGCGAATAATGGTATCTGTACCAATACCAACGGGAATATCACCTTGTTCTATACTACATTGACGTTCTACCGATGGTTGGTAATAGTCTGAACCCATAATCAGGGTTTCTTCAATTACAGAACCTGATTCAATCCGCGATCGCACTCCCAAAACTGAATGTTGAATCCGGCAGTCTTTCAAAATACAACCTTCACCAATCATTGATTCTGTAATATTGCAATTCAATAATTTAGAAGGTGGTAAGTAACGAGCGCGGGTGTAAATTGGTGCTGCTTCATCGTAGAAGCTAAAGGGTGGAAGAGGCTGCTTAGTCAGGGCTAAATTGGCGTTGTAAAATGCTTCTATTGTTCCGATGTCTTCCCAGTAATCATCAAATAAGTATGCCTGAACATTATGATCTTTAGCGGCATCAGGAATAATTTCTTTACCGAAATCAGTCCGTTCTAAAGATTCTTTCAGCAGTTTGATTAAAACATCTTTTTTGAACACATATATGCCCATTGAGGCGATATATGGTTGTAATTCAGCTTGTTCTTTAGTTAACCCCAGGATGGTTGTATCAACGCGCATTTTGGCTAAAGCGTCACCCTTGGGTTTTTCGCTAAAGTCAATCACCCTACCAGAGTTGTCAATTTTCATTAAACCAAAATCGGAGGCGCGGCGATCGTCTATGGGAATCACAGAAAGGGTAATATCAGCGTTGGTTTCCCGATGACGCTGGATAAACTGACGGTAATCCATGCGGTAAAGGTGATCACCAGACAGGATCAGAAATTCGTCTACATCCCATTCCTGTAACATCCAGAGATACTGACGTACAGCATCGGCTGTACCTTGGAACCAGTTGGGGTTTTCTGGAGTTTGTTGTGCTGCTAACACTTCTACAAACCCATCACTGAAGCCACCGAAGTTGTAAGCACGGGTAATATGGCGATTTAAAGAGGCTGAGTTAAATTGTGTGAGAACGTAGATTTTATAGATTTCTGAATTTATGCAGTTACTGATTGGGATATCTATTAAGCGATATTTCCCAGCTACGGGTACTGCGGGTTTAGCGCGGAGTTTGGTTAAGGGATACAGTCGTGTACCCGCACCTCCACCAAGAATGATTGCTAAAACTTTTTTCACAAAATTTCTCCAGACTGCCTTTCAACTCTCACCTACAGTTTAGGACTATCAGTGGCAACTGATAAGGGGGGATCAAAGAATCTTGAGGAAGAATTTTTGAGATTGGGTTCAAACCAGTAAAATAGAACTAATGTATTAATAATGGATAGATTTTGTTAATCAGGTAGAAAATCATCACTGATGACTTGTTGTAGATGATATGGGCAAATCACAGGAAAAGATTCTCTTGGTAAACCTGTTTCAGCTTTTGCTTGCTTGACTGCTTGTGTGTAACATTCTGTAAAAATTTCCTCTAGATAGGGTTGGAGACTGGGAGAATCCTGGAGTGATTCTTGTACACGTCTGCGATGTTCAATGATGCTGCTTTCCCAGCTACCGCTTCTCTGGTTCGGTTGAAATTGCCATTTAAGCAAATGCAGCAGAATTACAATCAGATTACTTTTAAGACTTTTGCGTTCACTCCTTCCCATATCAGCGATTTCTTCAATCAGGTTTTCCCAGTCTACATTGGTGTAGTCCTGATTTTGTAATTTAGACAAGGTTGTTTCTATCCATTGCAGGTAGTCGGTTTCATATAGGGTGGGGGAAGGTGTTTTAGGTAAAGACATGGCGATTTCCATAGCTTTTACTTTGAGCTTTTACTTTGATTGTAGTTTTTCTGGGTGGGAATATCGCTCTGCAAACGATGAAGCTGATAATATTGGGTTAATCAACAAGAAAAACTCAATCACAGGTTAATGTTTTCTTGTAGGATAAGAATCAGTATCATTACTAAAGGGATATAATCAACCCTGATTACCTGAATAAATTGTAAGAAATCAAACATTTATGAGATTAGATTTAGTTGAATATTATCAAGATGAAAATAAATGGCGTTTAAAAAATTGCCAACTAGGTGATATAAACTTAATTGTAGGTAAAAACGCCTCTGGAAAATCAAGAATCCTCAGAACTATTAAGTTTATAGCGGATTTTTTAGCTGGTGAAGAAAGACTGAGTAAGCTGGATGGTAGGTTAAGAGAGTGGAAGCTAACCTTTGATATTAATCACACAGATGAGAAAAAAGTCTACATCTTAAAAGCTGAGAATGGACAAGTAATTAAAGAGAGTTACACGATAGGAGCTAAATCTTACCTGAATAGAGATGAATCAGGAAAAGGTAAAATTCAGGCTGTACAATTAGATCAGGAAATTGATTTTCAAACACCGCCTAGTGAAGTTGCTGCTTTTAATCGTAGAGATTCTATTCAACATCCTTTTTTCGAGGAAATTTACAATTGGGCAAACTCATTGAGATATTACGAATTTGGAACGGATTTAGGTAGAAAAAGTCAGCTTGAAATTAATAATGAAAGTTTTTCTTTACTCAAAGGAAATATAGACTTCAAAAATAAAGACAATGTAATTGCTATCTTTAAAAGAGGAGAGGAAGAGCTAGGAGAAAGTTTTATTACATCTATAAAATCCGATATGTTATATCTAGGTTACAAAATAAATGAATTGGGATTGAAAACTCCATCAACTTCGATTTTTAAAGGAGATAAACTATCTTTGCCAGACGGAAAATATCAATATCTTTATGTTCAGGAAAGTGATTTAAAAAATCAAACTGAACAATCAATTATGTCTCAAGGTATGTTTAGAGCATTATCTCTCATAATTCAAGTAAACTATTCACTCTTAGCTAAAAAACCTAGTTGTATTTTAATAGATGATATTGGTGAAGGACTCGATTTTGAAAGAGCATCAGCGATGATTAAGTTACTTGTTAGTAAAGCTGAAGCAGAAAAAGGATTAGTTCAGTTAATTATGACCACGAATGATCGATTTATTATGAATGGTGTTCCTTTAGAATATTGGTCAGTTATTGAGAGACAACCAGGATTAGCCAAACTTCATAATATACATAATTCAAAAGAAATATTTGATGATTTTAAATTCACTGGTTTAAATAATTTTGATTTCTTTGCAACCCAATTCTATCTAGAGGGATTTGGTAATGAGGAGAATATAGAACAGTGAAAAAATTAGCTATTTTTGTGGAGGGGAAAACTGAACAAATTTTTGTCAAAAAGTTATTAACAGAAATTGCTGGTAAATTACATATATCCATAGAAATTAAATCTAGGGAAAAAAGCAACTCTGCTCAAGTAATAATGAAAGATCCTGTTACTTCTGCAACAAAATTTTATGTTTTAATTTATAACTCTTGTCGTGATGAAAGTGTCGTTTCCGACATGAGAGACCAATATAATTTTCTTACTACTGCTGGTTATGAGAGAGTAATAGGATTAAGAGATGTTTACCCCATACCCATAGCTGAAAAATTCAAACTGCAAAGAGGTTTGAATTATTCTTTACCCAAAGGTTCAATTCCTGTAAATATAGTGCTTGCTGTGATGGAAATAGAAGCATGGTTTTTAGCAGAATATAATCATTTTATTAAAATAGATTCCAGCTTAACACCTGATAGAATTGAGGAACTTTTTGGTTTTAATCCTCAAACCGATGATATGGAAGCACGACTTAAACCTTCAGATGACATCAAACAAATTTATAATCATGTCGGCAAAGGTTACAATAAGAGTGAAAAACAACTGAATAGACTAGCAGCTAATTTAGATTATGAATTTATATATATTAAACTTGTCAATTGTGTTCCTAGTTTGGGAGAATTTATTAGATATATCGACAATTTCATAATTTATTAGTAGATATGCAAATTCACACACCAGACTGGGTAAAACACGCGGTTTTTTACCAAATCTTCCCCGATAGATTCGCTAAAAGTACACAACCCCGGAAACGTTTATTAAATGATCCAAAATGGGAAGATTGGGATGCTTTCCCCACACTCCAAGGTTATAAAGGTGGGGATTTATGGGGGATTTTAGAACAATTAGATTATATTCAAAGTTTAGGCGTTAACGCTATTTACTTTACTCCCATTTTTCAATCTGCAAGTAATCACCGTTATCACACCCATGATTATTATCAAGTTGATCCTTTATTGGGAGGAAATGCAGCATTTAAAGAATTGCTAGATGCAGCACATCAACGTAATATTAAAATTGTGTTGGATGGGGTTTTTAATCATGCGAGTCGGGGGATTTTCTTTTTTCACGACATATTAGAAAATGGACCTCATTCACCTTGGGTAGATTGGTTTAAAATTCAAGGTTGGCCACTTGCACCTTATACGGGTGATGCACCTGCAAATTATGAAAGTTGGGCGGGTATTCGTTCTTTACCAGTGTTTAATCATGATAACCCAGAAGTGCGGGAATATATTATGGAAATTGCCGAATATTGGATTAAATTTGGTATTGATGGATGGCGTTTAGATGTACCTTTTGAAATTAAAACTCCTGGTTTTTGGCAAGAATTTAGAGATAGGGTCAAAGCAATAAATCCCGATGCTTATATTGTCGGAGAAGTGTGGACAGATTCCCGTCAGTGGTTGGATGGAAGGCAATTTGATGGGGTAATGAATTATTTATTTACGGGTCCAACTATTGCTTTTACTGCGGGAAACCGTGTAGATTTAGAAATGGTAAAGGGACGTGATTATCAACCTTTTCCACCTTTATTTGCTGCTGAATATGCGGAGAAAATAGAGGACTTATTGACACTTTATCCTTGGGAAATTCAACTTACACAACTGAATTTATTAGCAAGTCATGATACAGCGAGATTAATAACTATTGCAGGTGGTGATGTTGCATCTTTAGAATTAGCAACTTTGTTATTATTGACTTTTCCGGGAGCGCCTAGTATATATTATGGTGATGAAGTGGGTTTACCAGGTGCTTTAGATCCTGATTGTCGTCGTGGTTTTCCTTTAGAAGCTAATTGGAATTTGCAAATTTTGAAAACCCATAAACAATTAATTTCTTTACGTAATCAATATCAAGCTTTGAGGGTGGGAAGTTATCAAGTTATTTATGCGGAAAGTACGCTGTATGTGTTTATAAGAATTTGGGAAAATGAGGAGTTAATGATTGCAGTAAATGTGGGTGAGGAGTCGGTTACAGTGAGTTTTGATGGTGGGAAATTAGAAAATAAATTGCAAAATTTATTGTTTGGAAATGGGGAAATAAAGTGGAATAATCAGAGTGTTGATTTGAATGTTCCTGCGCGTAGTGGGTGTATTTTTGGTTAGGAATTGAGATCCCCCCTAACCTCACAAGGGTAGGTATTTTACATTGTCGTCAGGGCAAGACTTGGTGGACAAGGTGGACAAGGTGACAAGGGAGGAAAACAGTACAAAGTCTGTATTTTTAGTCACAAAAATAGTCCGTCAAAAAACCATTGTCCGTATAAAATCTTCCTTGTCTTCCTGGTCTTGCCTTCACAGATCATATTAAAAACCTACCCCTGTGAGGGGGGGTAGAGAGACAAAAAATCATCTGCACATAGGTATTCACCCTCAAACTCTTTATTCATCGTGGTTTTCAGTTTATTCAGCAACCCCTATTTAGGGGTGCGATCGCGGCAGAAAATGTGTTTTTATTGAGAATTAGGCAATTTAATTGAGAATTAAAACCCGATCTCACAAAATCGCTTCGCTCCCCCTGTCACCTATCACCTATTCCTTATTCCCTAAATTTTGTACTGCTTGGCGAAAACCTAAGACGACTAAAATATTAGCGAGGGTTAAAAATACTTCAGCGCCTCCATGTAACCAGTCTATATTGGCTAAAGCTTCTCCATAAGCAACCTTGGCATAGATGCCGGCGGGAATAGTAATACCGACAAATACTAAAGTACCGTAAAATCCATATAGGGCTAAACGTGGCATTTGCGGACTACGGCTAATAAACCACAAGAAACCCAAATAGGGAAACAAGGAAAGGGCAAAGAGGGTTTCTTTTGATATCATGGTTCTGATTTGATGGTTTTTGCTTCAATTTTGGTTGCAGACTTGGTAGAACGCCAAATCCACACTGCTGCCGCCCAAAGGGTAAAATTACCCACTAATGTCATGGTAGCTTGGAGGGTGACTAACCATTCTAGGGATTCGGGGTTGTCGAAATAATGCCAAGTGCAAGCACACATAGCACTGATTAAAGCTGGTAACATGGCAAAGGACAATCCCCACCAACTACGGTTTTTTGTCAGTTCACCGTATCTCCAGATTAACCAAATAGCGGCTATCCATTCAATAACACTAGAAACGTGAATAATCCAGGTGGGAATCGAAAGGGCGTGCATAATAGTCAGTAATCAGTTATTAGTTGTCTATTAGTTGTCAGTTGTAGATAACCACTTAAAAAATTGGTAATCCAAAATCTAAAATATCAGGACTTACGTAGAATACCTCACAAACCCTCTTTCCTTTGTGTCCTTTGCGTCCTTTGCGGTTTATTTTTCCATGATTACGGCCTAAGTCCAACATCTAACATCCAAAATCCAAAATCCAAAATCCAAAATTATTGAAGATGCGTGTTTTATTATCTGGGTATTACGGCAAAGGTAATGGTGGTGATGAAGCTTTGTTAGCTACACTTTTGCAAATGTTACCACCTCATGTCACCCCTGTAGTGCTTTCTGGAAATCCTGAAGAAACGAGTCGGCGTTATGGTGTGGAAAGTTACAACCGCATGGCGTTTTTACAGGTAATTCAAGCTTTACGTTCCTGTGATGCGTTCATTTGGGGTGGTGGTAGTTTAATGCAGGATGTGACTAGTACCATTAGCCCTTTTTATTATGGCGGATTAATGGCGATCGCTCAAGTCCTAAAATTAAAAACTATAGCTTGGGGACAGGGAATAGGACCTTTGTTGCGTCCGCAAACTCGCTGGTTAGCAAAGCGAAATTTTGCTGGTTGTATTCAAGTCAGTGTACGCGATCGCTCTAGTTCGGCTTTATTATCAAATTGGAATATACCACATATTCTTGCACCTGATCCAGTTTGGGCATTAAAGTCCCAATCAGTAGCAGAATTAGCAGATTTACCAAAACCAAGAATTGCAGTTACTTTAAGAAATCATCCCCAACTTACAGAAACTAGATTAGCAAATTTAACTCGTGCTTTGGTGGAGTTACAAACAGCTACCCAAGCCTTTATTTTAATATTACCATTTCAAAAAAGCGAAGATTTAGGAATTGCCGAAAAAATTCAACTGCAATTAACAGATAATAGTCAGATTCTTTGTTTAGAAGCACCGGAAATTTTAAAAGGTGCATTTCAGGGTGTAGATATGGTTATTGGAATGCGTCTACATAGTTTAATTATGGCTGCTAGTGAAGGTTGTCGTTGTTTTGCATTGAGTTATGATCCCAAGATAAACAGATTAATGGAAGATTTACAAATACCTGGATGGGATTTAGAAAATATCCCCGATGATGTAGATTTAATTAGTAAAAATTGGTTAGATTTTTATCAAAATGGTGAATCTTTATCATCGGAGAAAATTCAATCTTTGATAAATGGGGCGTTTTTGCATAGGGATTTATTAAAGGATGCTTTAAAGTAAATTTTCTTAAATAGCATAACCAAATCATACCAAGTTGATTTATTATTGAGATACGAGTTGATATATATTATATCCGCAGAGATAATTATGACAGCTATCACCGTCAACTTAAATCCTATTATCCAACTCACAGACCATCAATTTTATCAATTGTGTCGAGAAAATCCTGAAGTTAAATTTGAAAGAAATGCAAAAGGAGAAATACAGATTATGTCACCCACAGGAGGAGGAACGGGAAAACGTAATGTTGAAATTTCGGCAGATTTTGTTTTTTGGAATCGTCAAAATAAACTAGGAGTTTGTTTTGATTCTTCCACCTGTTTTAAACTTCCCAATGGTGCAAACCGTTCTCCTGATGTAGCTTGGATAAAAAAAGAAAGATGGGATGCACTCACACTGGAAGAACAGGAAAAGTTTCCACCAATCGCACCCGATTTTGTTTTAGAGTTAATGTCACCCAGTGATAGTTTAGAAGAAACTCAGGAAAAAATGCGGGAGTATATCAATAATGAAGTAAGATTAGGTTGGTTGATTAATCGTAAAATGCGTCAAGTGGAAATTTATCGTCTTGGTAAACCAGTGGAAGTATTAGAATTTCCTCAAGAATTATCAGGTGAAGATGTTTTACCGGGGTTTGTTTTGAATTTGCAAATAGTTTGGGGATAAACTAGGTGACAGATACTAGAGAAGAAAGCAGGGTAACACAAAACCCTCTTAAAGAAAAAATCGTTCCTATCCAACTCTTGAAACTGTCACCGTGGCGTAGCACCTGTCACCTGTCACCTGTCACCTAGCTTTCACAGATAACTTTTTCAGCAAACCCTAAATAGAAATGCTAATGCCATGCTCAATACAACGGTAACACATCAAACATTATGTTACTACTGACAGGAAATTAAGATAAACTAACAATTCCTGACCATTGCACCTTTTTCTCCTTTTCTCGACGATAAGAAAAGAAGTGTTCAGGAGATTGATAGGTACAGTAAGGAGCGATCGCAATTTGTTCTCCACTAAACCCCAACTGCTCTAACTGCAAAGCATTAACACGACGCACATCTAAACGCACCTTTCCCGGTTCTGCATCCGGTAATAAAGGTGAATCAGGTAAATCGTGTAAAGCAGCAACTATTTTTTCTGGGTCATTATGTGGTATAATAGTGCTTCCAATTTCCGCAGCCACTTCCACGGAAACTTGGTAAACTTCACCTGCGATCGCAGGACCCATAGCAATGCGTAAATCTTCCAGTTTGCTACCTTGAGATTGCATCTTTTTAATGGCTTGGGGAACAATCTGCGCTGCTGTACCCCGCCAACCCGCGTGTAAAGCCGCTACCTGTCCGATTTTGACATCCCCAATCAGCACCGGTGTACAATCAGCAGAAGCCACCCAAACAGCCTGTAAAGGTTTTTCACTGATTAAACCATCTGCTAACGCCAACTCATCATTGCTGTTGTTTAAATGTTCATCTACCTCTTGGGGAGTCAAAACAGTATTACCGTGAACTTGTTTTAAACGATAAGCAGCAGCTTCTGGTTGCAGTACCTGTGTTAACTCCTGCGGTGGACGTGGCCAAAACTGCTGGGTAAAAAAACCATGAGGCCAAGGTGTCAAAAGATTACAAGTCAGGTAAGGTAGACCTTCCCAATTGTGCCAGTGCCAAGTGTGCATTTTCAAACAAACCCAAACAAAAAATACAAAACCGCCAATCAATGCTAACTTGATCAACGGGATTTAGGGGAATAACTGTGGAATTTGATCGGCAACTTTTAGAAAATTTCTTACACTTAGGGCGTAAGCAACCATGTATACCATTTTCTCTACACATTTTTGACAGTCTCCCGTCAACTAATCAAATGGTATGGGACTTGATCGCCCAAGGAGCAAAACCAGGATCTGTAGTGATTGCCACCCAACAAACCGCAGGTAGGGGACAATGGGGAAGACAATGGTTATCTCCTGCGGGTGGTTTATACCTTTCAATGGCGATCGCTCCTCAACTAGAAGTCACCAATAGCTATCAACTAACCTTAGCTAGTGCTTGGGGAATTGCTTCACACTTACGAAAGTGTGGCATAACAGTAGGAATAAAATGGCCGAATGATTTAGTATTAAATCGTCGCAAACTAGGCGGCATTTTAACAGAAACCAGGGTTTTTCAAGGGCATATTACCCAAGCTGTGATTGGTGTTGGTATAAACTGGGCTAACCCAGTACCAGAAACTGGCATCAACTTAAAATCCTGGCAAACTACCCAGAATGATCAAGCTATTTCTGGGCTAGAAATGCTCACTGCTCAAGTTTTACTGGGAATACAGTCCGGTCTAGAGTGTCTAAACAACGAAGGAATAAGCATACTACTGTCTCGTTATCTGCATTTACTGACAAACATCGGTGATCATGTGTATGTCAATAATCTCTTAGGCACTGTAGTTGGGGTGACACCCGAAGGAAATCTCCGCTTACAAATGGCTGAATATAATAGGACAGAACTGATAAAAGCAGAAATTTCTGTAGAACCCGGTACAATCAGTTTGGGTTACTCTTAATCTTCGGTGTTAATTTCTGTTTAATTTCTGTTTAACTTTTTAAGCACATCATCTTCTTTAAACTTATTACACACAACTGAGAGAAAAAATGACGCAGCCTCATAAATCTGCCCATAACCGCTTGAATAATAAGCGAACTCAAAGTTTAACAACAAAACGCTTTGCTTCTACATTACCAGCCCAAGCCCTGACTTGGTTGAGTAGTGTTAGCCTGTTAAGTGGTGGTTTTGTGTTGGCTCAAACGGAATCATCAGTAGATAACATTGTTCCCACTATTGAAAGTTCCCAACCGACAGCAGTTGCAGAGACAGGAACAAAAGAAACTGCTGCCCCAGAAGCAGTAAAATCAACACCAGATTTTGCTGAACGCAGAGCCAGACTGAAAAAGAAACTCAACAATAAAGAAGTTTCCCAAACAGCAGAACCGTTGAGACAGTCTCAACCAAAAGCAGAAAATTCTCAACCTGTTGTCATCATTAAAACTTCTCAACCGAAAGCGGAAACGTCACAGGTGAAAAAACCAGAGACTTCTGTTAACTCAGCACCTGAGAAACCCGCAGAAGTAGCTAAACCAGCAAATAATAATGCTGGGGATACTGGCAGCGCCACAGCGAGGAAAACCAAAGATTACAATAACACCCAGATTGACCCCACCGAATACAATGGGACTGCAACTAACAACTATGAACCACCCAGTTCTGTAGTTGTTACAGAAAGGTCTAGCGGTTGTGAAGCAGTTTTTTCTAAAAGAGAAATTGCTGCTGGTGCTTGTGGTAAAAAAGCCACTGATACCCCTACTGTAGCTGATGCACCCAAAAAATCAGCACCTAGTTGGATCAAAAAAAGTGAAACCGCTAGTTTAGAAAAAACACCAAAAACACCGCAAGTAGCGGCTCAGTCTAACTCACAAGCCCGCAATGTAGTGAAAACGGTTGCTACTGCTGTCAATAATAATCAAAGTTGGCGTACTGCCCAAACAAATACTAGCAGTTCTACAAAAACCGCCTATCGTCCGAATCGGTTTATTCCTCAACCCAGCGAGTTTTCCCCAACTACAACCGTCAATGCTACACCCATCGCCCCCAGCTTTGGCAGTTTACCCGCGCCAATGGCAGAGGATAATATAGCACCACGTCCAAGTAATGTATCTTATGATTTTGCCCTGGCAGCGGTTTTACCACAAGTTCCTTACAGTAACACCTTTGCTTATGCTTACCGTGGTGGTAGTTCGGGAGTAGCTTTTCCCTTATCTTTTGCTGCGCCTGTAACTTCTTTATTTGGTTGGCGGATACATCCTATAACTGGCGATCGCCGTTTCCATGCAGGTACAGATATAGGAGCGCCCACAGGTACACCAATTTTAGCAGCGGCTAGAGGTCAAGTAGAAACTGCTGACTGGATTGGTGGTTACGGTTTAACCGTGATTATTAATCACAGTTCTGCCCAACAAACTCTCTACGCTCATATGTCAGACATCTTAGTTCGTCCTGGTCAGTGGGTAGAACCAGGAATGGTGATCGGTCGAGTTGGTAGCACTGGTAACTCTACAGGACCTCACCTGCATTTTGAAGTCCGTCACCTCACACCCAACGGTTGGGTTGCTGTTGACCCCGGTGTGAAGTTACAAGCAGGTTTAAATAACTTGGTGTACAACAACAGAACAGCACAGGCCAGATAGGGGACAGGTGACAGGTGACTAGGCACTGGGTAATCAGTTATATTTTTCCCAATCACCAATCACCAATCACCAATCACCTATAAATACCCGTGTTCTATTAAGAATGCGGGTGTAATGTCCTCTTGATGTGGTGTTTTGCCTGGGGAAATGAATTTTTCCACGTATTTACCCAGGATATCGGCTTCTAAATTTACCCAACTACCAGAACTTAAACAACTCAGGTTTGTTTCCGAGTATGTGAGGGGAATGACGGCTGCTGTAAACTGTGAGTGTTCGGGTTGATAGGTGGCTACAGTGAGACTGATACCGTTGATGGCGATGCTACCTTTAGGGACGATATAACGAGCGATCGCCTCTGGTACTGCAAAAGTCATTTCCCAAGAGGTCGCTGTCTGTTCCGCTAAAATGAGTTCACCCATCCCATCTACATGACCCATGACAAAATGACCTCCTACCTTACCCCCCACTCGCAGCGACGTTTCTAGGTTGACATATCTGGCTTGGGTTTCTTCTCTCCCTAAAGTGGTACGACGCAGGGTTTCTGGTGAAGCAGTGGCAATAAAACCATCTTTTAAAATTTCTTCCACCGTCAGACATACGCCATCTACTGCTACACTATCGCCATAAGTTAAATCGTGCATAATGGCATCCGAGTGGCTGACAAAAGTAATCTGCCACAAATCGTTAGATAAGGGTTTAATTTTACCTAATCCTTGAATTAATCCTGTAAACATGATTTTTTGCCAAATTAACTTTATTTACAAGTTTGCTAAGAATTGGTAATGGGTAATTGGTAATGGGTAATTGGTAATGGGTAATTGGTAATACAATTTTGGATTTTGGATTGTTTTTGTCAATTCCAATCTAAAATCTAAAATTTTCTTTCCCAGTCACCAGTCACCAGTCACCAGTCCCCAGTCACTAGTCCCCAGTCACCAGTCCCCAGTCACCTATTGCTTAATTTTGGCTGAAATCAACTGATAATTCCGAACAAAAACGTAAAACATTTAAAGATAATTTCTGAAGTTTTTTTTGAAGGCTGAACAGTCACACATTAACATCAATCTCAAGGCATACTTGGTTAAGACGATTATGATTTGAGGAGAGCATTTTGACTTACTCTGGTGTTTACTACAAGTTCGGAGTCATCGGGTGGAGATTAATTTTCCGATAAAGCCTTATATACTGCCACATATCGGACAATAATTGCTCGTATTTGGCTATAACTCGCTTCCCAAAAGATAGGCGTTTAAGCTGAAAGAGGGAACACTGCTCTCATTTTGCTAATAAAATCAGGAGTAAAGTCCAGATTATTTGGGTTTTATGTAGCAGTTTAATAGAAGCGATTATAAAGAAGAAAAGCCCTATGTTTACTTCTGTCTTAGAAAAACCCAATCAAGGGTATGTTTTGCCACATAGCACTCAAGCAATACAAGGATTTTAGAGGGTTGGCCAATGATTGAAATGAGAGTCGCTGGTATAGCTTTAGATGCCATAACCCGTAGTCCGATTGTACTCCTGAAAGATAGTTCAGATCGTCGGGCTTTACCAATTTATATCGGTCAGGATCAAGCTAGGGCGATTATGGGTGCTATGGAGCATCAAAAACCCCCTAGACCTTTAACTCATGACTTGATGGTAAATGTTTTGGAAGCATGGAATATGACCTTAGAAAAGGTGATAATTCATTCTTTGCAAAAGGATACATTCTACGCTGCTTTAATTGTGCAGCAAGGAGAGGTAAAAAAAGAAATAGATTCTCGTCCTAGTGATGCGATCGCCATTGCTTTACGGACAAATGCACCGATTTGGGTGATGGAAGAAGTGGTAGCAGATGCTTCTATTCCCGTTGATCGTGATGCGGATGAAGCTGAACAACAAGCTTTCCGGGAATTTGTTTCTAATCTTCGTCCTGAAGATTTAATCAAGCGATTTGGTAATGGTGACGGTTAAATAGGAGACTGGGGACTGGGGACTGGGGACTGGTGACTGGTGACTGGTGACTGGTGACTGGGGACTGGTGACTGGTGACTGGTGACTGGTGACTGGTGACTGGGGACTGGGGACTGGGGACTGGGGACTGGGGACTGGTGACTGGTGACTGGGGACTGGTGACTGGTGACTGGTGACTGGGGACTGGTGACTGGGGACTGGGGACTGGTGACTGGGGACTGGGGACTGGTGACTGGGGACTGGTGACTGGTGACTGGTGACTGGGGACTGGTGACTGGGGACTGGGGACTGGTGACTGGGGACTGGTGACTGGGGACTGGTGACTGGGGACTGGGGAGATTTATGATTTTTCATCACAAAATATATACAGATTTTACAGGATTAATTAATTTCTCTCTTCCCCAATCACCTATTCCCTATTCCCTATTCCCTATTCCCTATTCCCTATTCCCTATTCCCTATTCCCTATTCCCTATTCCCTATTTTCTTCTGTCACCTGTCACCTGACTTTATGCAATATCGACGTTTTGGTAAAACAAATTTAAAATTATCAGTGTTTTCTTTGGGAACAATGCGTTATTTAAATAACGTAGAAACTGCTCATCAAACTATTGAAAAAGCTTTATCTTTAGGTATCAATCACATAGAAACTGCTAGAGGTTATGGTAAAAGTGAGGAGTATTTAGGTACAGCAATAAAAAGCGGTTTATCAGTACCAAGAAATCAATTATATATCACTACTAAAATTCCTCCCTGTGCTGATGCTGACACCATGCATCAGTACATTGATGAATCTTTACAACGTTTAAATTTAGATTATTTAGATTGTTTGGGTATTCATGGTTTAAATACTAGGCAACATTTAGAATGGGTAGAAACTAAAAATGGCTGTATGCAAGCTGTTCATGAAGCTGTAAATGATGGCAGAGTTAAACATATTGGTTTCTCTACTCATGGTGCTTTAGAGATTATTTTGGCAGCAATTAATACAGATTTATTTGAATTTGTGAATTTGCATTATTATTATTTTTTCCAACGTAATAATTTAGCGATTGAAGCAGCTACAAAAAAAGATATGGGTGTATTTATTATTTCTCCTGCTGATAAAGGAGGAAGACTTTACACACCACCAGACAAATTAAAAGAACTGTGTCAACCTTTCACACCTTTAGAATTAAATTATCGGTTTTTATTGAGTGATTCCAGAATTACAACTTTAAGCGTCGGTGCTGCAACTCCAGAAGAATTAATTGCACCTTTGGCAGTTTCTCATAATATTAATGAGTTAACAACAGAAGAGATAAAAGTTTTTAAAAACTTAGAAAATCAAAAGAATCAAGTTTTAGAAACTGATAAATGTAGTCAATGTTATGCTTGTTTACCTTGTCCTGAAAATATCAATATTCCTGAAGTTTTAAGATTAAGAAATTTAGCAGTTGCTTATGATATGATTGATTATGGAAAATATCGTTATGCAATGTTTGAAAATGCGGGTCATTGGTTTCCCGGAATGAAAGGAAATCGGTGTACAGAATGCGGTGATTGTTTACCGAAATGTCCTGAAAATTTAGATATTCCTGCTTTATTAAATGATACCCATGAAAGGTTAAATGGGAAAGGGGGGAGGAGGTTGTGGGGTTAGATATTTTGTCAGAATCAGAATGTCCAGGATTAAAACATTAAATATTTTTTGTCAGAATCAGGATGTCCAGGATTTGAGGATTTTCAGGATGGATATATTTAGATATTTAATATATTTGTCAGAATCAGGATGTCCAGGATTTAAGGATTTTCAGGATGGAGATATTTAATATTTTCAGAATATGATTATATTACTTTCGATATAAAGATTTTGAATGTTTTTTGATAAATACTATATTATTACAATCTCCAAATCATCATCAAAAAATCCCAATAAAAATCCTGAAAATCCTCACATCCTGGATATCCTGATTCTGACAAAAAATCTCTCAATCATCATCAAAAAATCCCAATAAAAATCCTGAAAATCCTCAAATCCTGGATATCCTGATTCTGACAAAAAAATCTCTCAATCATCATCAAAAAATCCCAATAAAAATCCTGAAAATCCTCAAATCCTGGATATCCTGATTCTGACAAAAAAATCTCTCAATCATCATCAAAAAATCCCAATAAAAATCCTGAAAATCCTCAAATCCTGGATATCCTGATTCTGACAAAAAATCTCTCAATCATCATCAAAAAATCCCAATAAAAATCCTG